>DASUBC010000131.1:0-7751 GCA_035763465.1 Thermomicrobiales bacterium | reverse complement strand
ACCATGCCGCTCTACGATGCGCTGCACGCGGCGCGCGGCAATATCCGGCACATTCTGGCGCGTGACGAACGTTCCGCCGGATTCATGGCCGATGCCTACGCCCGCCTGTCGAACCGGCCCGGCATCTGCGAAGGCCCATCGGGCGGCGGCGCGACCTATATCGTGCCCGGCGTTGCGGAGGCCAACGGTTCGTCCATCCCGGTCATCTGCTTCACCACCGACGTGCCGCTGGCCGACGAGGACAAGGGCACGCTCACCGCGATCAACCAGCAACAACTGCTGTCGGCGGCGGTGAAGTGGAGTACGACCGCGAAGCGCGCAGCGAACCTACCCGACATCGTCCGCCGCGCCTTCCGACACGCCACCAGCGGGCGGCCGGGCGCGGTCCATATCGTGCTGCCGGAAGATATTCTTGTTGAGGAGGCAGACGCGCCACGCATCGCGGCCGAGACCGCCTGCACCGTGTTTCCGTCGTACCGCACGCGCGCGGCGGCGGACGAGACGCGCCAGCTCTATGACCTGCTGGTGCGCGCCGAACGGCCGGTCATCGTCGCAGGCGGGGGCGCGGTTATCTCGCAGGCGTGGGAAGAACTGGCCGAACTGGCAGTGCTGTTAAAAATTCCGGTCGGCACGAGTATCAACGGCAAGGGCGCGATCGCCGAAGACCATCCCTGGAGCATCGGCGTCGTCGGCGGCAATGGAGGCCGAGAGCAGAGCAACGCGATCGTCGGTGAGGCCGATACGATTCTCTACGTCGGGTCGCGGGTAAACTCGTTGATTACGCTTGGTTCGACCAATCCCGGTCCGGAAGCGGGCAAGACGATCCTGCAAATTGATGCCGACCCGGCGCAGCTCGGCAACAACCTGCCGGCGGACGTGGCCCTGTGCGGCGACGCAAAACTGATTCTGGGCGATCTGGTCGCGCTGGCGCGGGTGGAGCGCGGCACGCCGGACGCGCCGCCGCTCCGCAGCCAGTGGGAGCGCGCCGCGCTGATCGCCCGCGCCGCGCCATTCTGGGACGAGTTCGAGCAGAAGGCGCGCTCCGACGCCTACCCGGTCAAGCCGCAGCGTATTTTCGCCGCGCTCGACCGGATTCTGCCGCAAGCCAGCGTGATCGTCGCCGATCCCGGCACGATGACGCCCTTCACTGCCGGGGCGTTCGAGTTGCGCCGGCCGGGCCGCTCGACGGTCATTCCGCGCGCGCACGGCGGCCTCGGCTACGCGATTCCCGCCGTCGTCGGCGCGAAGATCGCCCGGCCCAATGAGACGGTCGTCTGCCTGTGTGGTGACGGTTCGTTCGGCATGAGCGGCACCGAATTGGAGACCATCGGCCGGCTGAAGTTGCCGGTGACGCTCATCCACTTCAACAACGGCGCCTATGGCTGGATCAAGATGCTCCAGCATCTCTACTTCGACGACCGCTTCTACAACGTGGACTTCAACGCGGTGGATTACGCGCGCATCGCGGAGGGTTTCGGTGTGCGCGGCGTCAGCGTCGAACACCCCGACCAGCTCGAAGACGCGATCGGCGAAGCCGTGCGCCGCGACAGCCCCACCTTCATTGACGTCCGCACCGAATCAGAACTGACCGAGGTGCCGCCCGTCCACGCCTGGGAGCGGGCCGTAGGGAAGGTTACAGGTTGACAGGTTGCAAATTGCAGGTTCTCGGCAAGTCAGCGCGGGGGCAGCTGCCAGCAGCGTGCGTCAGCCTGGACCTGCAACCTGTAACCCGTTCAGCGTTGTACGGCCACGAACACCAGGGCCTCCCGCGCCAGTGACAGCCATTCCGCTGGGGCGGCTGGCGCGATGACGACCCATTCTTTCATCACCCGGCCGTGACCGGGATCGTAGGGAGAGCCGTCGCCGGTGGCGATGAGCGCGTCCACGCGCGACCGGGGCAGCTTCACGACGAACTCGCCTTTGGACGAGAGAAAAGCGAAGATTTTGCCGCGCACGCGCAATCCGGACGAGCCAAAGCCCCGGCCCGATGGTGGTGTGACGTCCGGATTGCCCAGGAACGCTTCGACAACTTCGGCAAAACTCTCATCAGGTGTGCCTGGTCGCTGGCCCATAACGCCCTCCTGGGGAACCCGTGCGCGATGCGTCGTCACGAGAATTGTCGCAGCACGGAAGCGCGGAACCGAACACTCAGCCCAATTGTAGCCCAGGCGGAGCCGGCACAATCGCCAGCGAAACGCAGCTGGTCGGCGCGGCAATGGCCCCGCGCCAGCTACGCAGACAACAGTGAGGAGCGTGGGCTGGCTGGCATTGTTCTTGCGGAGTGGTGGCGAGCAATTTCCCCCATCGCCAGCCCGCATAACAGGTTTCAGCCTTTCTATGCAAATAATTGTTAACACATTTGACATCGGGTGAAGCAAGTGCTAGGCTGTCGCCTGTCACTGCCGGAGCCACGCGGCACACCGGCCCAGAACGGGTGACACCCCGGCACCAGCCACAGTCGTTTCCAGTGTTTCTCACGTCGGGTAAGTGAAGATCGTCGGCCAGAGGACGTCGGTCGTTGTCCTCGTGCTACGGTGGCGTTGCCACACAACGGCGTGTCAGCGTTCGACCACCGCGGTCCCTGGCTACCTCGGAGGAGAGGATGAACAACTCGCGTGCGCTTGTTATTGTGCCTACCTACAACGAGCGAGAGAACCTCGCCGCGCTGGTCGCAGCCATCCTGACCGCTGATCCCGAACTGCACCTGCTCATCGTGGACGACAACTCCCCGGACGGCACCGGTGAGCTCGCCGATGCGCTGGCGCAGGCGCATCGGCAGATGCATGTCCTGCACCGGCCGGGCAAGGCCGGCCTGGGCGCCGCCTATCGCGCGGGTTTTGAGTACGCGCTGGCGCAGGGCTATGAATTTATCATCGAGATGGACGCCGACTTCTCGCATAATCCCGCCGATTTGCCCCGGCTGATCGCGCCAGCCCGCGCGGGCATCGCCGACCTTGTGCTCGGGTCGCGCTGGGCCGCCGGTGGCGGCACCAGGGGCTGGCCACTGCACCGCCGGCTGATCAGCCGGGGTGGGTCGCGCTATGCCCGCACGATTCTGCGTATGCCGGTGCGCGACTTGACTGGTGGCTTCAAGTGCTTCCGGCGGCGGGTGCTGGAGACGCTCGACCTGGCTGCCGTCAAGACGAGTGGCTATGGCTTCCAGATCGAGTTGACCTATCGCGCGCGGCAGGCTGGGTTCCGCGTGCGGGAAATCCCGATTATCTTCACCGAGCGACAGCGTGGGCAGAGCAAGATGTCCGGCCGCATCGTTACCGAGGCGCTGCTGATGGTCTGGCGGCTGCGCTTTCCCCGGCTGGCCGCAACCGTGGCCCGGGAGCCGGCATGATGAACCCGGTCCACTGGCTGCTGGCCGGCGGCTCGCTTCTGCTCGCCGCTCAGTCAGCATATTCGGCCGCATTGATGCTCTACGCCTGGGAAGACGAGGAGAAGCCGGCACGCAACCGGGCGCCGGCGACCTTTGAGCCGCCGCACCACAGTTTCACCCTCTTGCTGCCCGCGCGGCACGAAGAAGCGGTCATTAGCGACACCATCCGGCGCGTCGTGGAGCTCGATTACCCACGCGAGCTGGTGCAGGTGCTCGTCGTCATCGAGGCGGGGGACCAGGGCACGATCGCCACGGTGCAGGAGACGATTGCCGCGCTCCGCGCGCACGGTGTCGGCAACGTCCGGCTGCTGACCTTCGACGACCCGCCGATCAACAAGCCGCACGGTCTCAACGTCGGCCTGCGCGAGGCGACTGGCGATGTGGTGACGATCTTCGACGCCGAGGACGAACCACACCCGAACATCTTGCGGATCGTGGACACCGTGATGGCGCGCGAGGGCGACGCCGCGCCGGTCGTGCAGTGCGGCGTGCAACTGATGAACTATGCTGACCGCTGGTTCTCCGCGCTCAATGTGCTGGAATACTTCTTCTGGTTCCGCAGCCGGATGCACTATCACGCGGGCGCGGGGATGGTGCCGCTGGGGGGCAATACCGTCTTCATGCGGCGCGACTTACTGCTGCGCGCGGGCGGCTGGGACCAGTATTGCCTGACCGAAGACGCCGACATCGGCATCCGCCTCAGCGCGGACGGGGTGCAGACAAGGGTGCTCTACGACGACGAGCATGTGACGCGGGAGGAGACGCCGCCGACGCTCGGCCAGTTCGTCAAGCAGCGCACGCGCTGGAACCAGGGGTTTCTGCAAGTGCTCGGCAAGGGCGACTGGCGGCGGCTGCCGACGCTGCGCCAGCGCCTCCTGGCGTGCTACACACTCATTGCGCCGGTGCTCCAGGCGCTAACCGTGCTCTATGTGCCGTTCAGTTTCTGGCTGATCTTCTTCGCGAAAGTGCCGGTCCTGGTCGCGATCATCAGCAGCCTGCCGACGTACATGCTGGCGCTGCAAGGCACGATCACCGTGCTGGGCCTCTACGAGTTCACCAGCGTCCACCGGCTGCGCCCCTCTATCCTCTCGCCGCTCTGGCTCTTCCTCGCCTACTTGCCCTACCAGTGGCTGCTGGGCTATGCGGCGGCGCGGGCGGTCTGGCGGCAACTGCGCGGCATCAACACCTGGGAAAAAACGATGCATGTCGGCGCGCACCGCGCCGTACCGGTAACAGGAGACATCGCGCGTGGCTGATACAATCTTGATTCACCCCCAGGCCCGTGCGGCGCCTGCGGGCTGGCGCGTGCGCCTGCGTGCGCGGCTCGCGCTGCTGTGGAGCGAGCCGGCGCTGGTGGTGGCGCTGGTCGTCACCGGGCTGGTGGCGCACGGCCTGAACATGTTCAACAATCCGGGTTTCGCCGGCGTGGGCGACGAAGGCATCTACGTGTCGCAAGCCTGGGCGGTCCTCCGCGAGGGTCGGCTGGCGCCGTACACCTACTTCTATGACCACGCGCCCGGCGGCTGGATTTTCCTGGCTGCCTGGCTGAAGGTGACCGGCGGGCCGTTCACGTTCGGTAGTTCGCTCAACAGCGGCCGGTTGTTCGTCTTCCTGCTGCACGGCGCGATGATCCCGCTGCTCTACCGGCTGGTGCGGCGGCTGGGTGGCGCGCCGCTCTGGGCGGCGGGCGCGACGCTCGTCTTCTCGCTGTCGCCGCTGGCGCTGTTTTACCAGCGGTTCATGCTGCTCGATACGATCATGCTCTTCTGGGTGCTGCTCAGTCTCGACTTCCTGCTCGATGGCTGGGGCAGATTGAGCCGCACCGTGTTGAGTGGGCTGTGCTTCGGCATCGCGCTACTCTCGAAAGAGACGGCGATTTTCTTGCTGCCGCCCATGCTCTTCATCGCCTGGCAGCAGCGCCGCCAGCACCAGGGCCGGTTCGGCGTCAGCGGCTGGGTGCTGCCGATGCTGGCGGTCGCGAGCCTCTATCCGCTCTACGCCGCGCTCAAGGGTGAGCTGCTGCCCGCTGGTGAGGCGGCGTTCCTGCTGATGTTCGGCGGCAGCAACAGCCCGCACGTCTCGCTGGTCGAGGCGCTGCGCTGGCAGGCGTCGCGCGGCGGCGGTGGGATGTTCAATCTCCATAATCAATTCTGGCAGTATGTGCGGACCGACTGGGCGCCGCGCGACCCGGTGATCCTGGCGGGCGGCGCGGCGGCGACCGCGTTCAATCTGCTGCGCGGCGTCGTCCGGCGCAACCGGCGCGCGTTCGTGGCGGCGCTGCTCGGTCTCTTCCCGCTCTACTACCTGGCGCGGGGCGGTGTGGTGCTGGAGTTCTACGTGCTCTTCGCCATCCCGTTCCTCTGCCTCAACCTGGCGCTGTGCGGCAGCGCGCTCTTTTCCTGGCTGCCGCGCTACGTCAGCGGCGCGCTCGCGCTCGCGGCGGTTGGGGCGCTGGTCGCGGGCTACTGCGTGGCTGGCACGCTCCAGCCACTCTACACACAGCATCCGGGCGACGCCGGCCGCGAGTCGGTCGCCTGGATCAAGGCGCATGTGCCGGCCGATAGCCTGATCATCTCGCACGACGACCCCTGGACCGATCTGCATGAACCGGGTCTCGGCGGCCCAGCCTTCCCGAATATGCATAACCACTGGAAAGTGGGCGCCGACCCGGAGATTCGCTACGGGGTCTTTCATGATGACTGGCACAACGTGGATTACATCATCATGCTACCCGGCATCGAGGGGCTGCTGCGCGAGACCGGCAACGACCTGACCCTGAACGCGCTGGCCCATTCGCATCTGGTGCAACGCTGGTCGGTTGACGGCGACACGATCGAACTGTGGAAAGTGGACAAGGCCGGCGCGACGGAACAGGCCAATCTTGCCGGTAGCGCGACCGGCATCGCCCAGCGCTTCGGCCGCGACGGCGCGTTCGTTGACAGCGCCAGCGTCGTCACCTCAGAAGCGCAGTCCTATGCGTTGCTCCGGGCGGTCTGGTCGGGCGACCGCGCGAGCTTCGACCAGACCTGGGCCTGGACGCAGGCCCACTTGCTGAACGATGAGGGTCTGCTGGCCTGGCAATGGCAGGCTGGCAAAGTCACGGACCCACACAGCGCGGCCGACGCCGATACCGACACCGCGCTGGCACTGCTGATGGCCGGAAGGCGCTGGCAAGACCCCGCACTCATCGCGGCGGGGCAGCGCCTGGCGGCGGTGATTTGGACGCACGAGGTCGCGACCGTGAACGGCAAGCCCTACCTGACGGCCGGCGATTGGGCGCGGGGCGCGCAGGTGATACCGCTCAATCCCAGCTACTTCGCGCCCTATGCGTATCGCATCTTCGCGGAGGCCGACCCCGGCCACGACTGGCGCGGCTTGATTGATACGAGCTACCAGGCGCTCTTCGACGCTGCCCGCGCGCCGCTCGGCGCCGATCAGCCGGCCGGCTTACCGCCCGACTGGATCGGCCTGGACCGCGCCAGCGGCCAGCTCGTCCCACTCCAGCTGCCGGGCAAAGACACGACACGCTACGGCTACGACGCGGCGCGGACGTACTGGCGCATCGCGCTTGACCTGCGCTGGTCGGGCGATGGCCGCGCCGACGCGTTTTTGCGGCAGGCCGGGTTCCTGCGCGACGAAGTGCGGCGCAAGGGCGCCGTCAGCAGTGTCTACAGTCATGATGGCAAGATTATCGAGGCGACGCCGAGTCTGAGCACGACGGCCGGCGCGCTGGCCGCCTTGCTGACACTCGATCCCGACGCGGCGAATACGCTCTACGCCAGCCAGCTCGTCGGTCTGGCCGACGACACTGGTAACGCGGTCCACTGGGGCGACGGCGGCGACCTCTACGCACAGGAGTGGGGCTGGTTCGCCACCGCGCTCTACGCTGGCGCGACACCGGACCTCTGGCATCAGGTTAGATGATAGATGTCAGATGAGAGGCGCTAGCAGGTTTGGTCCCAGCGCCACGCCTGTAGACAGACGCGATGCTGACCTGAAACCACTGACATCTGCCATCTATCCTCTATCAACTTCGAGGGAGACAATGGTGCATACACCTATCTACCAGGCAACCGAACCACGCCGCGCGCGGTCGCTGACGCGGCGCCGGATCGTCGTGTGTCTCGCCGTACTGGCGGCGCTCGTGGCGGTCGGCACGGCGCTGGGCCGAGGTCTCACCCCGGCTGACGCCACCGGAACGACGAGTAAATTGCGCGATGGCGAGGCGGGCAAGATCCGCGCGGAGCTGATTGACACGCGGAACGGCACGAGTCAGCCGGCGGCTCAGGCGGCCTCACCGACCGCCACGCAACCCGCGCCGACGCCGGCGACTACTGTGCCGGTCAGCGCACCACCAGCGTCGCCA
>DASUBC010000130.1:0-7783 GCA_035763465.1 Thermomicrobiales bacterium | reverse complement strand
CGGCACAGACCAAAGACCGCCAGGTGATCGAGGCGCGCCTCGAACCCATAACGCTCCTGGAGCGCGGCGGCCAGCGGCGCGACCAGCTCGTCGGCGAATTCGATGCGCCCGCCGCAGGCCAGGCAGACGAGATGGTGATGCCGGTGCGCGCCAAGCGCCTCGTACTCCGTGTGGCCGCCGCCAAGATCGGTTTCACTGATCAGGCCCTGGTCGCGCAGCCAGGTCAACGTTCGGTAGACCGTCGCGAGATTGATGTAGGGATACTTCAGTTTCGTCCGTTCAAAGATCGCTTCGGCGGTATGATGCCCGCTACTCTCCTGTAACACCTCCAGTACGAACATCCGTTGCGGCGTGAGCCGTTCGCCACGGGCGTGCAACAGGGCCGCCAGGTCCGCAACAGGTTCTTGTGGTGTCAGCGCATCTTTCCGCATGATCAATCCTTCGCACATGCGAACCTTCGCACGTCCTCCAGTATGCCATAAGCTGGCTCATTTCGCAGCTGGTGATGCGCTGTTCGATGAGGCCGTCTGACTCACGACCGAATGTGCATTACTCAGTCGTGCGGTGGGCCGGCGATGTCGCGCGGGCCACCGTAACGGTAGAGCTGGGCAGGGCGGCGGCTGCGCTGATCGAACTCGCCCGGCACGCGGAGCAAATCCCAGCGTGCGCGCATCAACGTCTGGAAATTGCTGTGGTGGGTGTATTCCCGGCCTTCAATGGCTTCGTGGACCCGGCGCAGGTCGGCGATCGTGAACTTGTCAGGGAGCAACCGAAAGGCGAGCGGCGTGTAGGCGACCTTCTGCGCGAGACGCTGGCGCGCGTAGCCGACGATCGCCGTATGATCGAAGGCGAGCGGCGGTAGCTCGTCACACGCGGCCCAGTTGACTTCTTCGACCGCGCGGCCTGGTCGCGCGGCAGAGTCCTCTCGTGGTGGCAGGAGCGCGAAGTAGGCGACGGAGAGCGTCCGGCCGCGCGGGTCGCGGTCGGGGTCGCCAAAGGTATAGAGCTGTTCCAGGTAGGCGACCACCAGCCCGGTGCGTTCAAGCAGAATCCGCGCCGCCGCGTCGTCAAGCGTTTCACGTCCGCGCAATACCCCGCCCGGCAGCGCCCACCAGCCCGCGAACGGCGCGGTTTGGCGGCGCACCAGCAAGAGCGCCAGCCTGTCGCCAGCCAACGTGAAGCAGGCGCCGTCAATAGATACCGCCACCCGCTCAATGGCCATCAACCCCTCCTTCGCGATGCATTCTGCCCGCTGCCTATGCGGAATATGGATTGTGGATTGCGGATCGGCGCTGGTCAAGGCACTGCTTCCACAGATAGCCCGCGCCTGGTCGAGGCAGAGTACGCAATCGCCACCCGCAAGCAGGTACCCGGTCCACATTCCGCAATAGGCGCTCAGTTTGCCGCGCTCTGAGCGGGTATGCTACACTCGCAAGACGGTGGCAGGCGTAGGTAGACGGAGAACGTCTGCCCGCGCCGTGTTTTCGTTGGATGTGCCGGACGGATTACAGGTGGCTGGGCGCCGCTGGCCGCGCGGCACGCGGCGGCAGGCGACCGTGCCGTAGCGTGGAACGGGGTCACAGAGGATGGAAGCGGCGGAGCGGCGTGCCGCACGGGAGGCAACGCAGCGAATCGTCGTCACCGGCATGGGCGCGATGACGTGTTTCGGTCTGACGGTGGATGCTCTCTGGAGCGGTCTGGCTGCCGGGCGTTCGGGGATCGGGCCAATCACGCTCTGTACGACCGAGGGCTATCCGACCAAGATTGCTGGTGAAGTACGCGGCTTCGAGCCAAAGGACTTCATGGATTTCAAGGAGGCGCGGCGGATGTCGCGCGCCTCGCAATTCGCTGTCGCGGCGGCGCGGGTGGCGCTCGCCGACGCCTGTCTCGACCCGGCAACGCTGCCGGAAGACGCCGGCGTGGTCATCGGCACCGGGAACAGCTCGTTTCCGGATATGGAGCAGGCAACGCGCACGATGCTCGCCAAGGGCGGGATGCGCGTCAGCCCGTTCGCGATGCCGGCGGTCCTGCCGAGTATGTCGGGTGGGCAAATTGCGATGCAGCTCGGCGTGCGTGGCTACAACTCGACGATTTCGACCGCGTGCGCGGCCGGCACGCAGGCGATCGGCGAGGCCGCCGAGATTTTGCGGCGCGGCGACGCCAGTATCGTGCTGGCGGGCGGTACCGAAGCGCCGATGTGTGAACTGGGCCTGGCAGGCTTCTGTGTGATGCGCGCGATGAGCACGCGCAACGAGGAGCCGGAGAAGGCCAGCCGCCCGTTCGACGCCGAGCGCGATGGCTTCGTCCCGGGCGAAGGCGCGGCGATGCTGGTGCTGGAGACGCTGGCGGGCGCACGGGCGCGCGGCGCGCGTATCTACGCCGAAATCCTGGGGCATGGGGTGTCGAGCGATGCGTATCATGTCACTGCCGTGCCGCCGGATGCTGGCGGCGCGTACCGGGCCATGACCTCGGCCATCCGCAACGCGCGTATCTGCCCGGAGGAGGTAGACTACATCAACGCGCATGGCACGGCGACGCCGCAAAACGACGTCGGTGAAACGATGGGCATCAAGCGGGTCTTTGGCGAGCGCGCCTACCAGATTCCCATCAGCTCGACCAAGTCCATGACCGGGCATTGCCTGGGCGCGGCCGGCGCAATCGAGGCGGTGGCGACGATTCGCGCGATCGGGGCGTCGCTCGCCCCACCCACGATCAATCTCGATCACCCCGACCCGGAATGCGACCTCGACTATGTGCCACACACCGCGCGTCCAGTCACGATTAATGTGGCAATGTCGAATTCGTTCGGTTTCGGCGGTCAGAACGCTGCATTGGTGCTTGGACGCTACGACGAATAATGCGGATTATGGATTGCGGATTCTGCCTCTCCTGGCGCAGTGGCCCAATGATCAGGAACTGCGCTGACCAACCCGAATCCGCAATCCATAATTCACAATCCGCACTCAACTAGGGGGCCGCGTGCAGGTAGTCCGCAATATCGGGTATGTCAAAACACAGCAGCGGCGCGGACGTATCCTGACCGCCGTGGGTCTGGTCGCGCTGGTCGGCGCCTTCATCGCGGTGTTGCAGCGACAGCTCCCGGCGCTGATTTTGCTTGCGTATGGCGCGATGTTCATCGGCTTCATCTTCTTCAATTCGGGGCTGCAACTGGTGGCGAAGTTTGCGTCGAATCAGCGCAAACCGCGCGCCGATCAGGTGCTCGACAAAGCGCTCCAGCGTTTGAATGATCGCTTCACGATCATTCATTACGCGCAACTCGGGAAGCGCGTAGTCGAGCATCTGGTAGTCCACAACGCGGGCGTGGCCGTCATCACGGTGCGCGAGTTGCCCGGCAAGATCAGCGTGGACGACCGCAAGTGGAAGCGCCAGGGCGGCTCGCTTGGACGGCTGTTCAATACGAGCGGGCCGCAATTGGGCAATCCCACCGTTGATACCGAAGCCGATATCGAGGCGGTGAAGGCGGCGCTGGCCAGCGAAGGTCTGCCCGAAGTCGAGGTAGAGGGGGCGGTCGTCTTTACCCATCCTGAAGCCGAGGTGACGGGCAGTTCACCCCTTGACGTGACCGATCCCCAGGGGTTGGCGAGCCTGCTGCGCTCGTACGCCAATACGTCGGCGACGCAGCTGGCGGCAAAGGACCGGCTGGCCCTGGTCGAAGCGTTGTCTGCCGGCGCCGAACTGGAGCAAGCGTCGTCGCGCACCGACCGGCGCCGGCCCGCCGCCTGAGCGACCGCGAAGAGTGATAGCGCCCATGGCCACATCCCTCCACGAAACTGTCCAGGCAAGGCCGCTGCCGCCCTGGCCGCTGCTCGGCCAGGAACGGCCGGTCGCGCTCTTACAAGGCGCGATCGCGCGCGATGGCGTCAGCCATGCCTACCTCTTCGTCGGGGCGGCGCAGAGCGGACGCGCCACCCTGGCCCGTGCCTTTGCCCAGACGCTCAATTGCGAAACCGCGCCCACCAGCGGTGGACCGCCACTCGCGCCCTGCGGCCTCTGCCGATCGTGCCGGAAGATTGAGCGCGGACTGCACCCGGACGTGCGCGTGGTGGGGCTGGCAACCCAGGAGGCGACCAGCGCGAAGAACCGCCGGGAGTCGAAGAACACGAGTTTGAGTATTGACACGATCCGCGACCTCTGCGCCGATCTCAGCCTGCGCCCGCTGGAGGGACGCTGGCGAGTGGCGATTGTCGAAGACGCCGAGACGATGCGCGAGGACGCGGCGAACGCGTTCCTGAAGACGCTGGAGGAGCCGCCGCCGTTTGCGGTCTTGATTCTGCTGATGCCCGACGCGGGCGCGACGCTGACCACGATTCGCTCGCGCTGCCAGGTCATCGAGACCCAGCCGGTGGCGCGCGAGGCGCTGGCGCAAACGCTAACCGCGCGTTACAACGTGTCGCCGGCACAGGCGCGCACGCTGGCGGCGCTGGCGCGCGGCCGAGTCGGCTGGGCAATCGCGGCGAGCGCGCAACCGGACTTCTTTGCCGGGCGTCAGGCGGCCTTCGACACGATGCTCGGCCTGCTGCAAGGCCCGGCCTACGATTTCTTCCCGGCGGTAGACCGCTGGGTGGACCAGTTCAAGCGGGGCCGGCGCGACGAGGTCTTTGCCGACCTCGACGCCTGGCTCGGCCTCTGGCGCGATCTGCTCCTCATGCGGAGCGGCTGCGCCGACCTGATCCTGAACGTTGACTACGCGGACCAGCTACAGGCGCAGGCGGCGCGCTATACGCTCGACCGCCTGCGCGACGCAATCGCCGCGACGCGCGACGGCGTGCGCTGGCTCGACGAGAATGTCGCGCCGCGCACCGCGCTCGAAGCCATGGTGCTGCGCTGGCAGGAGGACAGATGAGTGAATCATGCGGCGTTGATGGTGGGTGCAGCAATTGCGATTTTGGGCAGCGGCTGACCGCGCTGAACGCTGATACTGGTGAAGAATGGCCGGTCGTGCTGGTGCGCTTCCGCGAGACCAGCCGCACGCGCTTCTTCGCGCCCGGCCCGTTCGAGGTCCGCGCGAACGACTGGGTGATCGTGGAGACGAGCAAAGGCGAGGAGGCTGGCAAGGTCATCGCCACCAACCAGCAAGTGCGGGCGGCGGTCTTCGCAGGTCCGCTGAAACCGCTACGCCGGAAGGCCGAACCGTACGAGGTCGCGCTGGTGGAGCGACTGGAAGGCGAGGCCAAGGTAGCGATGCGCGGCTTTCGCGAGCAGATCAAGCACCACGAGCTGCCGATGAAGCCAATTCGCGCCGAGTTCAGCTTCGACGCCAAGCGCCTGACGTTTTACTACTCCTCCGAGACGCGGATTGATTTCCGGGCGCTGGTGCGCGACCTGGCGCAACAGTTCGGTGTGCGGATCGATTTGCGCCAGGTTGGTATTCGCGACGAGGCACGGCTGGTCGGCGGTGTCGGCAAGTGCGGGCGCTCGCTCTGCTGCTCCAGCTGGCTCCAGACCTACCCCTCGGTGACGGTGAAGCAAGCCAAGGAGCAAGACCTGCCGCTGAACCCGACGAAGATTTCGGGCGCCTGCGGGCGGCTACTCTGCTGTCTGAGTTACGAGAACGAGCAGTATATCGAGATGAAGCGCGGCCTGCCCCGGCTCGGCCAGTACGTGCCGACCCCGCAGGGTATAGGCAAAGTCGTAGGCTTGCACACCCTTAAGAGCACGGTCGTCTGCGCGATTGAGGGCATGGGCACGGTCGAGTTCCCCGCCAGCGAGGTCGGCGCCGCGATCGGTCGCACCGCGCCGAACTCGCCCGCGCGCGACAGCGCCGGCCAATCCGCCGCGCCGCGTCCTCGACAGCCGCGCGCTGAGCTCGCCAGCCCTGCCGCCACGCCGACCCAGGAAGCCATGGAGACCGGCGCCACTGACGAACAAGCCGTAGAGGGCGCCATACCACAATCGGGCCGGCGCTCGCGCCGTCGCGGCCATCGCGGTCGCCGGGGTGGTGAGAAAGCGGGTGGCGAGTGACGAGTGACGAGTGACGAGTGGTTCTTGTCGGCGCGGTGGCGGGGCAGGGTTGGCCAGCGGTTGAAACCGCGCCTGCATCACTGCGGCCGCGAAACCCGCCTGCGCGGGTTAGGAGTACCCCAACCGTGGTGGTGAACCGCCAGGGTTCGGAAGAATCCTGGTCCCAGCAGGGGGACTTCGTGGCCCCGTGGGGAATCTTCAAGCGGGATTGCAACCGCCGGCCTACCTCAACACCGCCGCGCTCGCAAACAGGCACAGCACTGACCAGAGCCACTCGTCATGCGTTACTCGTTACTCGTCACTCATCACTCACAAGGGGGCAGCATGTTTGCCGAGGGGGAATGGTCGCACACACCGGGTGACCTGGCCCCGGTCGTGCTGATCGGCTCGTCGTGCTTCGACATTAAGGGCACGGTACCCGATGCCTTTCACCCCGGCACGTCGAATCCGGGCCGCGTTCGCATCTCGCTCGGCGGCACGGCGCGCAACATCGCCGAGAACCTGGCGCGGCTCGATGTGCCGACCCGGCTGTTGACCGCAGTCGGCGACGACGAACTGGGGCGGCAGATCGTCCGGCGAACACGCGCGGCCGGCGTCGTGTTGACAGACGATCAGCTCGTCATCAGCGACCGGCTCTCCACCGGCGCGTATCTCGCGCTCTTGGAGGATGACGGGCAACTGATCGCCGGCCTGGACGATACGCAGGTGGCGCACTGCATCACGCCGCGTCATGTACACGGCTGGCGGCGCTACCTGCGCGAAGCCTCGCTCGTGGTGGTTGACGCCAACCTCCGCCCGCAGACGATCGGTACGGTCGTGCGCCTATGCCAGCGGTATGGTGTCGGCGTCTGCCTCGATCCAGTGTCGGTATCGCTGTCGGCACGCATTGCGCCCTATCTCGACGGCGCGGTGCTGACGACGCCGAACATGCGCGAGGCGGCTGCGCTGGCCGGCCTGCCGGTGGCGACCTACGAAGACGCGCTGCTCGCCGCGCGGCGCTTGCAGGATCAGGGCGTCGGCACGGTGGTCGTCACGATGGCCCGCGCGGGCGCGGTCTACGTGGACGCCGAGGCGAGCGGACGTGTCCCGGCGCTTGACGCGCGTGTTGTAGACGCGACCGGCGCTGGCGACGCCATGACCTCCGGTGTCATCTTCGGGATGCTCAATGGGTTCCCGCTCGACGAAGCGGTCGGGTTCGGCGCGGCAATGGCCGCACTGACAATGGACACCAGCGAGACGGTGCGCTCCGACCTGACGATCGAGCGCGTCTATGACCACCTGCCAGGGTGAACCGCCAGAGGGATGGACCGCCAAGGAGACGCCATGAGCGCCAAGTTCAAGAAGAATAACGGATCCCTTGGCGTGCTTGGCGTCCCCTTGGCGTCTTGGCGGTTCAATATATAACTGGGCAAGCTCAGTCGCGGGGCACGCGCAGCGTCAGCGTCTCGCCCTGGCGCATGGTGCGCGCGGTGGGCAAGTCAGTCGCGCCGAGGCCGGTCAGTTTAAGCCGCGTGAGTGCGATCGCGCCATACAGGACAGTTAGTTCGACCGTGTTGCCCGCCGCGTCGGGTTGCTGCGCGCAGGCGCCCCAGGCGGCGCCGTTCGACCAGAACCAGCGCGCTGGCTGCTCGGCCGCTGCAAAGGCTAGCTGGCCCGTGGCGGCGACATACTGAAAGCCGGTCAGCGCCAGCACCGCGCCCCAGCTCGCCATCGCACGCGCGTAGTGGTGGCCGCACTCCGCTTCGTCAAAGGGATTGCGTTTCTCGCCATCATAACGGTCGCGAATCGCCTGGATCACGCG
>DASUBC010000129.1:0-7998 GCA_035763465.1 Thermomicrobiales bacterium | reverse complement strand
TACCGCAATCCGTTTCTGGCCGCGCCGGCCTGCTACGGCACGAGCTGGTTCCCCTTTGACTACAAGCGAGCGCAGCGCGTGGACTACGAGCAGGTGGTCTGCCCCGCTGGCGAAGCCTTGATGCAGCGCAGCGTGGTCCTCAGTATGCTGCCCAGTTTCACCGCGGACGACCTGGCCGATATTGTAACGGCGCTCCGCAAGGTGACACTCGCCTGCCGCGAGCGCGCCGCCCGGCGGGCGAGCGGAAGGAGTCGCTGATGCTGGCGCTCGACTGCAATACCGTCTTCGGTGTCCTGCCCTACCAGCGCACCGACTACAGCCCGGCGACGCTCGTGCGCCGGCTGGCGGCGAGCGGCGTGCAAGGCGCGCTGACCCTCTCGTTGCGCGGTGTCCAGTACGACCATCAGCTCGGCAACGCAGAAACGCTCCAGGTTTGCCGCCAATACCCCCAACTCCTGCCGGCAGCGACGATCAATCTCTCGCGCTATCTCGACTGGGCAGCGGACGTGGACTGGTGCCTGGCCCACGGGTTTCACGCCTTCCGCCTTTTCCCCGAAGAACAAGCGTGGTCGGTCAGAGAGCCAGGCTTCCAGTTGTTCTGCGAGCGACTCGCGCCCACCGGCCTGCCGCTCTTCTTCACCATCGCCAGTGGCGCCGAGGCGGCCGAGATCGCCGAGCGCACCGCCGGCTACGGCCTGCCGGTGGTACTCCTGCTCGGCGCGTACGCCAGCGAAGCGACGACGATCCAGCTGGCCCAGCGCTACCCGCACATCCATCTCGATGTCGCGCGCCGCGCCACGCCGCACATCGTGCGCTATCTGCTCGGCGAATGTGGTCCGGATCGGCTGCTCTTCGGCAGCAACGCGCCCCAGTATGATATTCAACCGGCGCTGAACGCCGTCTTCGCGGACGAGTTGCCCGCCGAGCACACCGAGCAAATCCTTTCCGGCAACCTGCTGCGCCTGCTGGGCCAGCCCACGCTCGCCGGCGCCGCTCCCGCCGCCCAGCCGGAATATCGCGGCTATCCCGGCCCGACGATTGACATGCACGCGCACATCGGCCCGTGGCGCTTCCCGGTCCTGAACCACAGCACAGACACTGTGCTCGCCTACACCCGGCAGTACCACCTGGAGAAAGTCATCATCTCCTCCGCGCTCGGTATCGTCTACGACCTGGCCGAAGGCAACCGCGAACTCCAGGCCGCGATTGCCCCGCACCCCGAACTGCTGGGCTATGTCGTGACCAACCCGAACTTCCTCGACGAATCCGCCGCCGCCCTCGACCACTATTACCGCGATCCCAAGTTCGTCGGCGCGAAGATTCACGCGGAGTACGCCCGCACCCCAACCGCCGCGCCGCGCATGGCCGCGCTCTTCGCCGAACTCGCCCGGCACGGCCGGCCAGTCAAAATTCACAACCACGGCCCCGACTGGCTGCCGGCGTTGCGCGACCTGGCCCGCCAGCACCGCAACTTGCCGATCATCATCGCGCACGGCGGCGGCTGGGGCACTGGCCCCTTCATCCGCGACGAGCCGAACGTCTTTCTCGAATACTGCGGCAGCGCGTCCACGCCGGGGCTGATTCAAGAGGGGTTAGCCAGCGTCGGCGCGGAGCGCATTCTCTTTGGCACCGACCAGGATCTCTTCGATCCCGGCTACGCCTTCGGTAAGTACTTTGACGCTGGCCTGACGCCAGCCCAGGCCGAGCAGGTGATGTACTCGAACGCCAAACGGCTGTATGGCCTCGCCTGACCGAGGAGCATTCATGCGCGCATTGATCGCCACGCGGCCCGGCACGCTCGAACCCGGCGACGTTCCTATTCCCGCCTGCAGCGCGCGACAATTGCTGATCGAAACGCGCGTCTCGGCGGTCAGTCCTGGCAGCGAGTTGCGGGCGCTCTTCGAGGGCACGCGTTTCCCGCGCATCGGCGGCACCGGCTACATGGCCGCCGGCGTCGTGCGCGAGGTCGGGGCCGACGTGACGAATTTCGCGCCGGGCGACGCCGTGCAGTTCACCTGTAGCGAGCCGGTCGGCCCGCACAGCCAGTTCTGCGTTGCCGCGCGGGAGAACGCGGCGCATCTCCCAGACGGAGTGTCCTTGCTTGCGGGTGCCTGCGCCTACTGGGGCGTCCCGCCCTATCGGGGCATCCTCGGCAGCGGCGTGCAATATTATGACGACCTCGCGGTGATCGGCCTGGGGCCGCTCGGCCAGTGCGCGGTCCAGCTGCTCCGGCCGATCGCCCGCCGCCTCCTCGCGGTTGATCTGGTGCCGTCACGCCGCGACCTCGCGCTCACGCTGGGCGCGGACCTGGCGCTCGATCCAGCGGATGGCAATCTGTCGGACGCAGTAGGGCAAATGATGCCGCGCGGCCCGCGCGTGGTGATCGAGCTGTCGGGCAGCCAGCCGGGCCTGGAACTGGCGCTACGCCTCTGCGCGCCGCGCGGCACGGTGGTCGTGATCGGCGTGCTGCCACCCCTGACCGGCTTCCAGCTCTTCCGGCCGCTGCAAGATAAAGGCATCCGGCTCGTCCCGATCGCCCGGCGCGGCGACAGCCTCGACCCCGCCGTGGACCGCAACGGCGACTACATGGCCGACGTGCTGGACATGATCCAGCGCGGCAAACTCGACGTCGAGCGACTGGCGACCTGGGTCGCGCCGTGGACCGACGGTCCCGAGCTCATCCCGCGCCTCCGCACGGCGCGCAACGAGGCGCTGGGCGTGGCGCTCACCTGGCCGGAGTAACCAGCGAGGGAAGACCCCTTGCCGCTGGTGCTGCGTGTTCCGTGTCACACTCGCTGGTAGGATTGTCTCGTCCCCTCGCTCGCGCACGGGAGAGGGGGTTGGGGGTGAGGGCAGTTAATATGGCCGATGATCTCCTGCTCAAGAACGCGCATGTCGTTGACCCGGCGAACGGCATTGATGGCGTCTGCGATGTCGCCATCGCTGGCGGCCGAATCGCGCGGGTCGGGTCGGACCTCGACCCGGCTTCGGCGGCGCGCACCTGGGAGCTCACCGGCCGCGTTGTCGCGCCGGGCCTGATTGACAACCACATGCACACAACGCTCGGCCCTGGTGGCGAGGCCGCCTTCGCGATGCTCGCGCGGGCGGGCGTCACGACGGCGGTGGACTTCGCCGGCCCGCCGGGGCGCGTGTTCGACCTCATGGCGCGGCACGGTAGCGGCATCGCCATCGCCAGTCTCCAGGTGTTGCGGCCCTCGCCCGGCGGTGCGCCACACGCCTTCTCGTCCGGACCCGACACGCTCTTCGCGACCGTCGAGCCTGACAGTGAACAGATCGGCCGCGCGATCGATCGCGGTCTCCAGGAGGGCGCCATCGGGGCCAAGATTCTCGGCGGGCACTTTCCGTTCACACCCAGCGCGACGACGCGGATCATCGAAGAGGCCAACTCGCGCGGCGTCTACATGGCCTTCCATGTCGGCACGACCGCGACCGGCAGCAACCTCAACGGGTTGACTGAAGCGGTCGGCATGGCCGCGCCCACGCGACACATCCACCTCTGCCACATCAGCAGCGCCCTGCGCGGCCAGGTGCTGCCCTCGCGCGTGGAAGAAACCGCGCGGGCGATGGCGCTCCTGGCGGACGCGGGCGACGCGGTTGTCAGCGAATCGTTCCTGACGCGCTGGAGTCCCGACCCCGGCCTGTGCATCAACGGCCTGCCCGACTCGGCGATCGTGGCGACCAGCCTGCAAATTGGCGGCTTCGAACCGACCGAGTCGGGCCTGGCCCGCGCCATCGCGGCAGGCTTCACGGTCGTCATCGTCCCGCGCGGCGATACTAACGTCGCCATCACCGGCGAGGCCGGCCTGCGCTACTGGCGCGAGCACGGCACCGACGTCGGCATCGCCTTCCCGATCAGTTACGCCGATAGTGGGCTGGTCTGCGCCACGCACAAGCGCCGTGATAGTCGCTTCACGGTGACGGCGCTGGCGAGCGACGCCGGCATCCAGCCCTTCAACGTGACCTTGAACCACGGGCTCATGCTGGTCGAGTTCGGGGCGCTTACCCTACCCGAACTGATCTACAAGGCGTCTTATGCGCCCGCGCGAATGCTTGGCCTCGCGCGCAAGGGCCACCTCGGGGTCGGCGCCGACGCCGACATCGTCGTCATTGACCGCGATCAGAAGTGCGCCCGCCACCTGCTCGTCGCCGGGCAACTGGTGATGACCGATGGGCTGGTGATCGGCCAGGGCGGCGCCATCCTGACGACGCCCGCCGGCGTCGCGGCGGCCGAGGCGCGCGGCCTACCCTATCAGGTGCTTGACCTGTCGCGCAGCCTTCTATACGCCGGCTGGTAACACGACCGCTGGCTCGCCAGGGAGGATTGGATGGAACAGGTAACGCTCGCGGATGTCTTGCGTGCGCGGCAGGTGGTGCGGCGCTATCTCCCGCCGACGCCCGTGCTGCCAGCGTGGACGCTGGGCCAGCGGACTGACTGCGCGCTCCATATCAAGTACGAGAGCCTGTCGCCAATCCGCTCGTTCAAGTTACGCGGCGCGCTCTACTGCCTCAGTCGCCTGCCGGCGGACAAGGCGGGCGTCGCCAGTGCCTCGACCGGCAACCATGGGCAGGGGATTGCCCTGGCCGCCAGCACCTTCGGCCGGCGCGCGGTCGTGGTCGTGCCGGAGACGACACCCGCGCGCAAGCAGGCCGCTATCCGCCATTTCGGCGCGGACCTGCGCGTCGCCGGGCGCGACCTCGCGGAATCGGTCACTATCGCGCAACAGATCGCCGCCGAGGAAAATCTGGTCTACGTGGAGGATGGCGAACACCCCGACGTGCTGGCCGGCTGCGCGACGCTGGCGCTGGAACTGGTCGAGCAGCTGCCCGATCTGACCTGCCTGCTCGTGCCGGTGGGCGGCGGCAATCTGATCGCGGCATGCGGCCTCGTTGTCAAGAGCCTCCGGCCCGATGTCCGGCTGATCGGCGTGCAGTCCACCGCCGCGCCCGCAGTCTACAACGCCTGGCGCGCGGGCACGCCGGATCAGCACGCGGATTGCATGACCTTCGCGGGCGGCGTCGCGACGAGTTACCCCTGCCGGTTCACCTTCCCCTTCATCCAGCAATATGTGGACGACATGGTTCTGGTCAACGACGACGCGCTCATCGAAGCCGCCATAACTATGCTGGCGGAAACCGGCCACCTGCCAGAAGGCGCGGGCGCGGCCGGCCTGGCCGCCCTGCTGGCCGACCCGGCGCGCTACGCGAACCAGACCGTCGCCCTCCTGCTGACTGGCGGCAACTTCGAGCCCGTGATCTGGGAGCGGCTGCTGTCCAAACGCGCCTGAACTCGCCGCCACGCGCAGGCTCGCTTGCGGCGCTGCGCGTATGGCAATAGTGCAGACTGCCCGGCAATCGCATCATCTATCGCGCACCCCTCTTCCACTTCGATGCTATTTCGCGTCCGGCCGCCGGCTAGGCGATGTGGTCCATAAAATTGCGTGCCTGCAAGCAAGTGCTTCGGCGTTCGTTCGCCACTTGTCCTCTAATGGCACGCTTTCTGCATTGGCGCGCATTAATGTGCCGGAAACCTCGCCGGCAGCTCCGGTAGCCAGGGTGGAAGGCGCCGAAGTCACCCGAAACTCACCTACTAGAAAGGAAGCACGTATGTCGCCTCATGATCCACATGGACACGATCACCAGTCGCAAGAGTATGCACGCACTCCTGCGACCACAGGGGCTGGTGCGCCAAAGACGACCAGCCAGAACACGTCGGATACTATGGACAAGGTGCAACAGAAGGCCAGCGCCGCCGCCGATAAGGCTCAGGCGCAAGCAGGCGAGATGAAAGATCAGGTCGTTGACCAGGTGACAAGTCGTCTCGACGACCGAAAATCCGCTGCCACCGGGAGTCTGGGAACAGTGGCGGATACATTTCGCCAGACCGGTCAACAGCTACGCGATCAAAACCAGGACGTCGTTGCCGACTACGCCGACCGGGCGGCCGAGCAAATTGAACATTTCACCGGCTATCTGCGCGGCCGGGATGTGCGTCAGATCGTCCGCGATGTCGAGGATTTCTCCCGGCGAGAGCCAGCGCTGTTCCTGGGCGGCGCATTCACGCTCGGCCTGTTCGCCGCGCGCTTCTTGAAGAGCTCCACGCCCAAGCCCGAGCAGGCATCCTATTCGCAGTATCCACCAGCACTGCCTGCACCGGCATGGCATGGAGGGATGAACCGCAATCCGAGCACCCCATCTACCAGCTGGCCGGGCACCTCCGCTGCACCTGGCGCTAGCACGCCTGCAGATTCGCCAGCCAATGTTGTCGTCGGCGGCCCACCAATCACCAACGCGCTCGTCGGCGGCCCACCACACGAGCCAGGCGCAACCCATGGTCAGACCACGACCGAAACCCGGAGCAGTGGCGATGCAGGATCGTAAGGACGAGCGCTCACTCGGCGAACTTTTCGCTGATCTCGCCCGTGATATGGGCGTGCTGGTACGGCAGGAAATGCGCCTCGCCACGACTGAAGTGACGGGGAAAGCGACCCGTGCCGGTAAGCACCTCGGCATACTCGTCGCCGGAGGAGCAATCGCCTACGCGGGCTTTCTGGCGCTTCTAGCGACGGTCGTCATCGGCCTGGGCCAACTTGGCTTACCGTGGTGGATCGCCGCGCTCATCGTCGGCGTGGTGGTCACCGGGGCAGGCGCGATCCTCATACAGCAGGCCCGTACTGCACTCATGCAGACTGATCTCATGCCGCGACAGACCGTGGACACCCTGAAGGAGGACGTCGAATGGGCCAAAACGCAGACGCAATGAGGGAACCGGAGCGGCAGGCTCCCCCACAGCGCGCGGCCAGCACAATTATCGTCAGCCCGGCGCCCCAACACACCAGCCCGACTGACAACGAGGACACCGCGCACATCCGGCAGGACATCGCACAGACACGCGCAGAGATGGGCGACACGATCGATGCCATCCAGCATCGGCTCGATCCCGAGACAATCGGTGAGCAGGCGAAAGATACCGCCAGCGACATCACCGCGCAGGCGAAGGAAGCCGCGCGCGAGGTGGTCGAGCACGCGCTCTCTGAAGCAAGAACTCACGCGCGTGAGATGGTTCAGGAAACCACGACGCATGTCAAAGCAGCCGTCCGCGAGGCGACGATTGGAAAGGTGGAGGCTATGGTCCACACGGCAAATGACGCGACGAACGAGGCGCGCTACAGTATGATGGAGACCATCAAGCAAAATCCCGTCCCGGCGATCCTGGCCGGCATTGGTCTCGGCTGGTTATATATCAACAGCCGCAGCGCTGCCGCACGCGGAACTACAGATTCTCGTACGGCGTGGTCAGCACAATACAACCAGCCCTCGGCCCGGTATCACCCATACCAGGCTCCAGATCATGGAAACGCGATGCCCGGCGACCGCAATCCCGTTGGCACGGCGATGGATCGCGTCCAGACCACCGCCGGAACCATGGCCGACCGGGCGGGAAACACCATGAGCCAGATGGGCGATAAGGCCGGCGATGTCACCAGCCAGCTCGGCGAGACCGCCAGCAACCTTGCCAGCCAGGCCGGGGACACAGCGGGAAATCTCGCAAGCCAGGTAACCGATACCGCGAGCAATTTTGCCAGCCAGACCCGCGCAGTTGCCAGCGACTTCGCCGATCAAGCCCAGCATCAAGCGTACCGGCTGGAAGATCGCTTCCAGCAGACGTTGCACGACAACCCGCTGGCGGTGGGCGCCGCCGCGCTCGTGCTCGGCACCGCCGTTGGTCTCGCGCTGCCTATGACGCGCAAAGAGAACGAGTTGATGGGCGAAACGCGCGACTCCGCCATGGACAAGATGCAATCGGTCGCTCAGGAGACGATCGAAAAAGCGGGGCATGTGGCCGACAAGGTGCAGGCAACTGCGAAAGAGGAAGCCCAGCGGCAAGGGCTAGCGCAGTAAGTTCGATCCCACTCGAACCTACGGGACGGTAGGCTGGATCACACCGCTCCGCGCGAGCAACGGTACGACCGCCAAGCA
>DASUBC010000128.1:0-4436 GCA_035763465.1 Thermomicrobiales bacterium | reverse complement strand
AAGGAGGTCGCCAGCCCGAGCAGGCGCTGGACGCGCCCGCCCTCCTGGTCAATCGCGACGATCGCGGGTAGCCCCGGCCGGCCGGCGATCGCCTGAACCTGGGCGATCAGCGCCCGCGAGCCGTCCGCCGTCGAGAAGTTGCGCGCGAAGAGGACCACGCCGCCCAGATGACAATCGCGCAACGTGGCCGCAGTCTCCGCGTCGAGCGTCGCGCCCGGCACATGGCCCAGGATGAGTTGCCCCACCTGCTCTTCCAGCGACATCGCCGCGACAAGCTGGTCGAGGTCCGGCGCGTTCGTCTGTCCTCCCATCATGCTCCCTGCCCCGGCCCGCGCTTATTGAGTGGACGCGGGTGCGGTCATGCGCGCGAACTCCTCGCGGAAGTAGGCCAGCGTGCGGCGCAGGCCGTCCTCCATGCTGACGTCCGGCTTCCAGCCGAGCCGCGTGCGCGCCTTCGTGATGTCGGGGCAGCGGCGCGTCGGGTCGTCGGTTGGCAATGGCTCGTAGACGATTGGCAGGTCAACATCGCAGGCTTGCTGCACCAGCCGCGCCAGATCGCTGATCGTCCGCTCCTGCGCGTTGCCAAGGTTGAAAACTTCGCCGTCCAGCCCTTCCCTCTCCATCACGGCTTGCAGGCCGCGCACCAGATCGGAGACATGGCAGAAGGCGCGCGTCTGCGAGCCGTCGCCGTAGATTGTCAGCGGCTCACCGCGCAACGCCTGCATCACGAAGTTGACGAGCACGCGGCCGTCTTCCGGGTCCATCCGCTCGCCGTAAGTGTTGAAGATGCGGACAAGACGCCCAGCGACGCCGTATGCGCGCCAGTAAGCGATGACGAGCGTTTCGCCGAAGCGCTTGGCTTCGTCGTAGACCGCGCGCGGCCCGGTCGTGCTGACGTTGCCGCGATAGGTCTCCGTCTGCGGATGCACGAGCGGGTCGCCGTAGATTTCGCTGGTGGAGGCGAAGAGCAGTCGCGCGCCGTCCTGGCGGGCGCGGTCCAGCAGTTGCTTCGTGCCCAGCGTGTTTGCCATCGCCGTCTCCAGCGGCAATTGCATGTAGGAGCGCGGGCTGTGAACATTTGGCGATGCCGGGCTGGCCAGGTGATAGATGCGCTCGACCGGCGGAATATCCGCCGGCAGCGGCGCGGTGATGTCCGTCTCGACCAGATGAAAGCGCGGCTCGGCGGCCAGGTGCGCCACATTCGCGCGCCGACCTGTGGCGAAGTTGTCGGCGGCCCACACCTCGTGCCCGGCCGCCAGCAGCGCGTCACAGAGATGCGACCCGATGAAGCCAGCGCCGCCAGCGACTACAATACGCATCGTCGTCTCCACGCTATATGGGTCGAAGGTCGAAGGCCGAAAGTCGAAGGTCTCTTTGGTCAATGCTGCGTTTGTCTGCGAACGCTGGCTGGTGGAAAGCCACTGCTTTGTTACGAGCGACCTTCGACTTTCGACCTTCCGACTTTCGACCCGTGACCACCCTTCATCGCAACGCCCCTATCTTAACATTGTCCGTCCGCGATTGCTGCTTCTGTCGCGGTCGATAACAGCAAACGCTGATAATCTTGTCACCACGGTATGATTGCCCCAGGCATTGGGTTATGGAAGGAGCCAGGCAGGCATGGGCGAAATGATGGCGGGGACAGGAGAGGTCGCGCGGTTCGTGCCAGGGATGTGCGCGGAGGAGACGATCGTCGTCACCATCGAGCAGACGGCCGCGCACGCCGGCAACGATCCCGACGTCCTGGTCTTTTCAACGCCGCATATGCTGATCCTGATCGAGCACGCCTGCGGCCTGGCGATCAAGCCAGCGCTCACGCCGGACGAGCGGTTAGTCGGCACGGCGGTGACGATGCGCCATCTCGGCGCGACGCCGGTTGGCGAGCGAGTTACGGCCCGCTCCACGCTGATCGAGGTCGAGGATAACCGGGTTGTCTTCGATGTCACCGTTGGGAATGAACACGCGCCAGTTGGCGAGGCGCGGATGGAGTTCCGGGTGATTGACCTGCCCCGCTTCCAGCGCGGTCTCGCCCGCGCGCGGCGGCAGGCGGCGGGGTAGCGGCCTCGCTCCTGGCAGCCCTCACCCCCGGCCCTCTCCCGTGCGCGAGCGAGGGGAGCAAGAGTCAACCGCAGTGGTGATTCCTTGTCTTTTGCTACTGCCTGTCCCCATCCTTCCCTCTCCCGTGGCGACGGGAGAGGGGTGCCGCCCGCAGGCGGCGGGGTGAGGGCTGCCTGGCGTGAGGGCTACCTACCCCGCCGTTCGCGCCAGCGCGTCATTGAGGCGCAGCGAGAGCGCGCGGGAGACGCCGTCAGGTCCCATCGTGATGCCATAGAGAGTGTCGGCGCCCTCAATCGTGCCCCGGTTATGGGTGATCACGACGAACTGCGTGCGATCGGCGAGGCGTTTCAGCCGCTCGCGGAAGCGCACGACGTTGCTCTCGTCCAGCGCGGCGTCCACCTCGTCCAGCACGCAGAAGGGACTGGGGTTGACGCGCAGGATGGCGAAGAGCAGCGCCGACGCGGTCAGCGCCCGCTCGCCGCCGGAGAGGAGCGAGAGCGCCTGCAACCGCTTGCCGGGCGGCTGGGCGATGATTTCCACGCCGCCGGCGGAGGCTCCGCCGTCCGCGCCGTCGTCGCTGGGCGCGGCAAGCACCAGGCGGGCGGCGCCGCCGCCGAAGAGGTCGGTGAACGTCTCCTGGAACTCGGTCGCGACGCGCTCGAAGGTGGCGGTGAAGCGTTCGGCCATCGTCTGGTCGAGTTCAGCCAGCACGCCGCGCAGTGAGCGGGCCGCGCTCTCTACGTCACTCAACCCGTCGGTCAGCGAGCGCCAGCGGGCCGCTTCACTCTCCCACTCCGCGACGATCTCAGGATTCGGTGGGCCGATGCGGCGCAACCGCGCGGCGAGTCGCTCGACCTGGCCGGTCAGCGTCGCGCGTTCCTCTGCGGGCAGTGGCTCTGCGGGCGCGGTGAAGAGCGCCGCTGGGTCATCGGTCTCCAGGTCTTCGCGGACACGCCGGGCCAGCGCGTCGAAGTCGGCGCGGCGGCGGGCCGTCTCGACCGCGCGAGTGCCCAGGGCAGACTCGCGGCGCAGCGCCTCCTCGTTCGCACGGCCAAGCACAGCGGAGGCTTCGGCTTCGGCGCGGCTGGCCGCCGCCAGCGCGGCGTCGAGCGGCGCGAGTCGCGCGGCGACCGCCTCGGCCTCCTGTTCGGTCGCGGTGAGCGCCTGCTGGCGCGCGGCGATCGCGGCCAGCAACTCGCGTTCCTCGCGCTCGGCGGTCGTCGCGCCGCCGGCCAGCGCCCCTGCCTCGCGGTCGAGCGCCGCCAGTTGCCCCTGCCCAGCCTCGATCTGGCGGCGCTGGCCCCGCCGCTGCTCCTCAAGCCGGGCGGCGTCGGCGCGCAACGCCGTCAGGCGCGGGCGCTCGGCGGCGCCGGTCGCGTCGAGCGCCCGCAGTTCTTCTTCGGCGGTGGCGCGCTCCTGCTCTAATCGCGCCAGCCGCGCGGCCAGGTCGGTCTCTTGCGCCGCGTTCGCCGCCAGTTCCGCATCGAGCGCCGCTTCGTCGCGCGCCAGCGCCGCGACCTGGCATTCCCGCGCGGCGGCGGCGTCCTCGGCGGCGCGGCGGTCGTGTTCGAGTCTGGCCAGGCGGTGGCGCAGGTCGTCGCCGTCACGGGCGAGGTCGCGGACCTGACGCTCGCACTGTGTCTGCGCTTCGCGCGCCACGCGCACGGCGTTCGCGCGCTCGCCCAGCGTCCCAGTTGCCGTCGCCGCCGCGCCTTCGGTCGCCGCCAGTTGCCGGGGCAATTCGCGCAGCGCCCGCGCACGGGCCAGCAGGCCGCTATCGCGCGCGGCCGAGCCGCCGGTGACCGCGCCGCTGGCCCGCGCGATCTCGCCCGCGCGCGTGACGATGCTCCACCCGCCGCCGATCCGCGCCAGCGCCTGGCGTGTCGCCGCGAGGTCTTCCACGATCAGCGTCCGGCCCAGCAGCCCGCGCGCCAGCGCCGCGAACCGTTCCTCGTAGCGCACCAGATCGGCCGCGACGCCGAGCACGCCTGGCCCGCTGGCCGGCCTGTCGCGCCCGCCGTCGCGCGGCAGCCGCAGTGAGTCGAGCGGCTGGAACGTGGCCCGTCCGGCACGCCGGTCTTTTAGGAAGGTGATCGCCGCCTCGGCGTCGGCCCAGCGTTCGGCGATAAGGTCTTGTAGGTGCCCACTGAGTGCAACTTCGATCGCCGTTTCCAGGTCGGACGGCGCTTCGATCGCCTGCGCGACCGGGCCAATGATACCCACCAGCTGGCCAGCGTGGGACGCCGCCAGCACCGCGCGCACGCCGGTATAAAAACCCTCGCCGCTCGCCGCGAGTTTTTGCAGGCCGTCCAGCCGCGCACGCAGCTCGGTGACGCGCCGTTCGGCGGCCGTGGCGGCCGTCGCTGCTTCTCGCTCCG
>DASUBC010000127.1:0-2989 GCA_035763465.1 Thermomicrobiales bacterium | reverse complement strand
AGAGACTGCGGAGAATACGGTAGAAAAACAGTGGTGTCACAACATGGTCGGTTCCTGGCCGACTACACTGGCCCCATAATCTCAATACCTCTCTGTGGTCTCTGCGTCCTCCGCGTTAAAGATCTTCGTTGGGGTCATCGGGGAAGTGAAGGTGGGCGAAGTGGCGCGGCGTGGCGAGGAGGACGGCGAGGCCGGCGACGGCGACGACGGCGAGACCGATGAAGACGTGATGGACGGCAAGGGCGAGGCCAGCGCGCACGTAGTCCAGGGCAGCGGCGCTCGCCCGTGTGCCGTCGTGCAGAAGGTCACTGGCGTCGTTGATGGAGGCGGGTAACTGGCCCTGGAGGTTGGGCGGGGCGGCGCGCAGCCAGCCGGCCAGCGTCACATTGGCGATGCCGCCGAAGACCGCCGCGCCGACCGCCTGGCCGATGTTGCGCGCGAAGATATTCGCGCCGGTGACGACGCCCCGGCGCGTCCAGCCGACGACCGATTGCAGCCCGACGATCGTCGCGGTCGCCAGCAAGCCCAGGCCGCAGCCCATGATGAAGCAGCCGAGCGCCGCGACCCAGGCGGGCGCGGCTACCGGCAGCAAGACGAAGAGCGCCGCCGAAGCGCAACTGGTGACGACACCAACCAGGGCGGTGTCGCGGAAGCCGAGGCGCAGGTAGAAGCGCGCGGAGATGGCGGCGGTGAGAGTCCAGCCGACTGTCTCGCCGGCCAGCACAAAGCCGGCGCCGACCGCGTCGGTGCCAAGCACGTCCTGGGCGTAGGTCGGCAGGAAGGTGGAGAGGCCGATCGTCAGCCCGCCGAGGACGACACCAGCGAGATTCGCGCCGACCAGCAGCCGCCGGCTGAAGACCCACGGCGGCAGCAATGGTTCATCGGCGCGGGTCTCCTGCCAGCCGAACGCGGCGAGCGCGATGAGCGCGCCAGCGAAGATAGCGAGGCTCGGCCCCGACCACCAGCCCCAGTTGACTCCGCCGGTCAGCAAGCCGAGAATCAGCAGGCCCGTGCCGACGACCAGCAGCGCCGCGCCCGCGTAATCAATGCGGCGGTGGTGCGGCTCGATCTGCTCGTGCAGGTAGCGGCCGATCATCAGCAGCGCCGCCGCGCCAATCGGCACGTTGAGGTAGAAGATCCAGCGCCAGGTGGCGTACTCCGCGAAGAAGCCGCCGATCGCTGGACCGATGATCGCCGCGACGCCCCACACCGACGAGAGCCAGCCCTGCACCCGGCCTCGTTCTTCCAGCGTGTAGAGGTCGCCCGCCAGGGTCGTTGTGGTGGCCTGCACCGCACTGGCGCCGAGGCCCTGGATGCCGCGAAAGGCGATCAGCGCGACCATGTTCCAGGCGACGCCGGAGAGCACCGAGCCGAGCAAGAAGACGACCGTGCCGGCCATGAGAATCGGTTTGCGGCCGAAAAGATCGGCCAGTTTGCCGTAGGCTGGGATGGTGACGGCCTGGGCGAGCAGGTAGATGGAGAAGACCCAGGCGAAGAGCGAGAAGCCGCCGAGGTCGTGGACGATAGAAGGGATGGCCGTGGCGACGATGGTGGCGTCCATCGCCGCCAGCGCCATCGTCAGCATCAGCCCCGCCAGCACGCGGTTGCGCCCGGATGGGGCGGTCGTCGCTTGTGGTTGCGCCAGTGTCGCCAAGGTGTCCTCGCTCGTTCAGCTGGGCCGCCGCCGGCAACGATACCGGGCGGCGAGCGTGGTGACAAGAGATTGCGGCTTATTCCTTACCCTGGTCCGCGCGGTGCACATCGTCAAGCACGAAGAGCTGACGCAGTGGCTGATCGGTTAGTGGCAGGAAGCCGAGGTGGTGATAGAAGGATGCCGCCGCCGCGTCTTTGGCATCGGTGACCAGAAACAACACGCCAATTTCGGTGAGCGCGGCGCAGCGCACCAGCGCATCGGCGATCAGCAAGCGCCCGAGGCCGTGTCCTTGCCAGCGCGTATCAACTACCAGCCGCCCGAGCAAGATCGCCGGCAACTCCGGATAGCGCGGCAGCCGTCGCGCCAGCACCGCTGGCAGCCCGTCGAGCCGGATGGCGGTCGCACTGAGGGTGTAGAAGCCCGCTACCGCGTCGCTGCCATACTCGACGGCGACAAAGACGGTCGCCACATGCCGGCGGTGATCCTGCCCCGCTTGTCGGCGGAAGTAGTGGTCGAGCGCCGTCTCGCCGCACGAAAACCCGGCGCGGTCATGCTGGCGGAGTGGCTCGATGCGGAACTCCGGCGGCGCACTCACCTCTGCTCGACGCGGGTGGCGTGTTCACGCAAGAGCGCGCGGAGCGCCGGCGTCAGCGGGCGCGGGTGGAGCAACGCCTCCGCGACGACGGTGCTGTCGCGCACAGATAGGTCGATCGTAGCCGCGCGCGCCAGCGCCACCTCCGCAGCCGCCTGCGCGCTTTGGACGACGAATTCAGTCAGGGTCAGCCCTTGCACGGCGGCCGCCCGCTCGATCAGTTCCTTCTGTTGAGGCGACAGCCGCGCTGCCAGCCGGGCCGGCTTCGCGGGCTTTCCCTGCCGCTCCGTCATCATCACTTTGCTCCTTCCCACGAGTACCACACCGCACCTCAATTGTACGACTGCTAGGCGTACAACTCAAGAAATGTTGCTGTCTGAGTCAGACGCTTGCGTAGTGTGCCATGCGCTGGAACGATTCCTGCGCGTGTGGCGGCGACGCTCCTGCTGGTAAGCATGGCATGGCGTGGGCCGCATAACCACGGCAGGATGGGCGTCGTGTACGCTGGCCGCTCCGCCAGGCGTCGTCCTGGCGGAGCGGCCAGGGTTGGCGGTGGGTTGCAGATTGATAGGTTGCGCGTTTCTCGGATGAGCGCCGGCGCATATCTGCAAAAACCTGAACCCTGTCAACCTGCAACCTATAACTCATAACATTCTTGGAGGCGTTGATGACGGAGCGGCCCACTTCTCCCTACCCCTCGATTGGCGACTACGCGCTGATTGGCGATTGCCACTCGGCTGCGC
>DASUBC010000126.1:0-4492 GCA_035763465.1 Thermomicrobiales bacterium | reverse complement strand
CTGATGAATCAGCAATACCAGCTCTTCAACCGGCTGGGGCTGGGCAACTTCCGTGACCTCGTGCTCGGCGTCTCCAAAGACCCCGCGATGCTGATCTGGCTCGACGGCAACCAGAATCGCAAGGCCGCGCCGAACGAGAATTATGGCCGCGAGCTGATGGAACTCTTCACGCTCGGCATCGGCAACTACACCGAGAACGACGTTCACGCCGCCGCGCACGCCTTCACCGGCTGGTTCTTTCGCGGCCAGCGCGAGACGACCGGCAAGCATTACGTCAGCGCGGAGTTCTTCTTCAACGCGAATCAGCACGACAACGGCGCCAAGACGTTTCTGGGCCAGACGGGCAACTGGAATGGCGACGACGTGATTGACATCATCCTCCGGCAGCCGGCTTGCTCGCGCTTCATCGCCGGCAAACTTTTCAGTTTCTTCGTCTGGGACAACCCCGACGCGGCGACGGTGCAGCCCTTCGCCGACATTCTGGTACAGAACAAATACGACCTGCGTGAGACGATGCGCGCCATCCTGCTGTCGCCGCAGTTCTCGTCGCAACAGGCGTATCACGCCAGGATCAAAAGCCCGGTCGAGCTGGTCGCGACCCTGATGCGGACGCTCGGCGTCACCGCGCCGGTGAGGGCGGCGGCGGCCAGCACGCGCCAGATGGGCCAGGAACTCTTCAACCCACCGAACGTCGGCGGCTGGACGAGCGGCCCTGGCTGGATCAGCACCAGCAGTCTACTGGAGCGCTTCAACTTCGCCAACCGCCTGATCACCGCGCGGCAGGCTAATGGCGCCGCGCCGCTCGTCTTCGACCCCGGCAAGCTGCTGAACGGCAAGGGTTTTACTACCGCCGAGCAACTTGTGGATTACTTCACCGGCCTGTTGCTCGACGGCGACCTCTCCGCCGATCAGCGCAGCGCCCTGATCGGCTACCTGCAGCGCAACGACGCGGGCCAGCCAACCACGTTCACGCTCGATGCGAAGACGCTCGATAGCAAAGTGCGCGGCCTCATCCACCTGACGACCGCGGTACCGTCGTATCAGTTGAATTAGGGGATAGGGGATAGGGCTTCACAATGAATCGGTGCTGATAGATTAACACAGTGCAATAGCGAGACTATCCCCTATCGTCTATCCCCTATCCCCTAGCGAACGGAGTGAGCACCATGCCATTCACACGACGCGATTTTCTGAAGCGGGGCGCGCTCTTCCTGGCGATGGGCGTGACCGCGCCGACCTTTCTGACGCGCACGGCGCAGGTGCTGGCTGAGGAAGACGACGCCTGCATGACCGGCCCGAACGTGAAGCGCGTGCTGGTCGTCATCCAGCTGGGCGGCGGGAACGATGGGCTGAATAATGTCGTGCCTTACGGCGATCCACTCTACTACAAGGCGCGGCCGACGCTGGCGGTCAAGCAATCGGACGTGCTGCCGCTAACCGATTACATCGGGCTGAACCCGAACCTGACGCCGCTGAAGGCGCTCTACGACGAAGGGCACGCGGCGATCATCCAGGCGGTCGGCTATCCGAATCCGAATCGCTCGCACTTCCGCTCGACCGACATCTGGACGTCGGGCCGGCCGGACATCGTGGAGCAGACCGGCTGGCTGGGACGCTACATTGACAATACCTGCTCGGGCGAGGACCGGCCGCTCTACGCGGTTGACGCCGCCGACACCGTCTCGAAACTCTTCTGGACCGGCCACAGCATCGTCCCGGCGATCAGTTCCATCGCGAACTTCGATTTCCTGACCGATGGCCGCTTCCCGAACGACCGCAACAACCAGATCGAGGCGCTGAAACTGCTCAACAACGGCGCCAGCGGCCACGACTACAACGACTACGTGCGCCGCGCCGCGCTTGATGCGCTCGACACGTCGGACCAGCTGAAGAAGGTCGCCGCATCGTATAGGAGCACGGTGCAATACCCGAACACCGGCTTCGCACGCGGTCTCCAGATGATCGCGAAACTGATCAACGCCGACCTCGGCACGCGCATCTTCCACATCACGATCGGCGGCTTCGACACGCACGCGGGCCAGTCGCGCACGCACGGCCTGCTCTTGAAGACAGTCGCCGAGGGCGCGCAGGCGTTCCTGCGCGACATCGAAGGCTTTGGCCGCGCCGACGACGTCATGCTGATGACCTTCTCGGAGTTCGGCCGCCGCGTGATGGAGAATGGCTCGCAGGGCACCGACCACGGCACGGCCGCGCCGCTCTACATCATGGGCGGTGGGATGAACCCCGGCGTCTTCGGCGACGCGCCCAGCCTCGCGGACCTCGACAGCAACGGTGACCTAAAGTTCAAGCTGGACTTCCGCTCGGTCTACGGCACGCTGGTGCAGGACTGGCTCGGCGGCGACACGACCAACATCATCGGCGCGGGCAGCTTCCCGCGCATCGGCTTCGTCCGCGCCCCGGCCAGCACCGGCCGCGCCAGCGACGAGCAGGCATCGCGCGCGGCGGTCGCGGCGCTGGCGGCGAAGTAGCGCGGCGGCGGACGGCCCGCGCCGCAATGTTGTTATGGCTCTGGTGGATGAAGCACTCGCAGCGCGCCCGGCAGCAGTGTGAAGCGCGCGGGTGCCGTGCCGGCGATCTCGCCATCGGTTTCGAGGGGTAGTGGCGCGCTGGTTTCGATGGTCACTGCAGCGCCACGCGCGAAGTGGATGGCGGGGTGGCGCAGGTGCGCGCCGCGATAGACGCGCGGCAGCAGGTCGGTGGTGAGCGCGGCGCGCGAGACGTCGCCGAGGATGACGATGTCGAACTGGCCGTCCGCGCTGGACGCTTTCGGCGCGATATGCATCCCGCCGCCGAAGTACGCGCTATTCGCGACGGCGACGAGCTGCGAAGGGCCGGTATAAGCTATGTGGTCGTCTACGCCGACCCGGACTTCGACCGGCCGGTAGCCGGCAATGGCCCGCAGCGCGCCGTAGAAGTAGGCGGCCGGGCCTAATCCTTTGGGCGCGCCCGCGATTTGCTGACTGACGATTGGGCCGAGGCCGCAATCGGCGACATTGGCGAAGAAGCGGGTTTGTTCGCCGCCAGCCTCGTCGCGAAAAGTGACGTGGCCGAGGTCAATGGTCTGCGCCTGCCCATGTAGCAACGCCGCGATGGCGCCATCAAGACTGCGGATGCCGCGCGACCGTGCGAAGTCAGCGCCGGTGCCAGCCGGCAGGATCGCCAGCGCCGGCCGCGTCACGCTGTCTGCTCCGGCAGCCAGGAGACCGTTGACGACTTCGTTCACCGTGCCGTCGCCACCGACGACCGCGATGGTGGTCGCGCCGCCAGCCGCTGCGTCGCGTGCCAGCCAGGTCGCGTCGCCGGGGCGGCAGGTGACGGCGGCGGTGAAGGCGAGCCCTGCCGCGTGCAGGCGGTCGGCCAGCGCCGGCCAGCGACGTTCGGCCTGGCCCGCGCCAGCGGCGGGATTGACGATGACCCAGGTGGCTGGCCGGGCGGCGCTGCTCATTGCCGGGTTGCGCCGGTTACTCGGCCGCGCCGATGATCGGCACGACCGCTTCCGCCGGCTCCTCCGCCGCGCGCATCTTTGCTGTCGGCCGGACTTTCAGCACGCGGAAGGCCCATTCGAGCACCGGGCCGATGCCAAAGGTGAAGGCCAGCGTGCCGATGCCGATCTGCGAGTGGTCGAGCAACCCGCCGACGACGAAGACGGCGCCTTCGATGACGCCGCGCGCCAGGCCGACCCGCCAGTGCGTCCAGTGCATCACTGCAAGCATGAAGGAATCGCGCGGTCCCGCGCCCAGCCCGGCTTTCAGGTAGATAGCCGAGGCCCAGCCAAGCAGCACGACGCCCGCGACGAGCATCAGCAGCGCCAGCAGCAGTTGTTTGGGTTGCGGCAGGTGTGCGGAGAAAAAATCGAGCCAGATGCCGACGAAGACCATATTGCAGACGGTGCCGAAGCCGGGCGTGATGCCGGAGAGCCAGGAGATGAGCAGCATCGCGAAGCCGACCAGAATCGTCACCTGGCCGTAAGTGAGCGGAATGTAGCGCGTAAGCGCGATCTGGAAGATGCCCCAGGCATTCAGGCCCAGGTTGGCGCGGTAGCCAAGCGCGAGCGCCAGCCCAAAGAGGAGCAGGCCGAGATGGAGAACAACATTGCGGAGGGCGAAAGTACGCCAGTTGCCGCCAGGTGGCTGCCAGCGTATACGCGTTTTCTCGGCCAGTCCCAGCGCCACGCGCCCCCCTTCCCGTGTGGGTCTCACCAGTTGAATTGCCGGGCTAGCAAGCCTTCGTCGAGATGCAGCACAACCGGCGAGCCGTGCGGGCAGGTCGTCGGCGCGCTGGTCTCGCTCAACTGCGCCAGTAACGCATACCCCTGCGCGGTGGTCAACGGGCGGCCCTTGCGGAGCGCGGCGCGGCAGGAGAGGTTGACCATCAGCCGCTCGCGCCAGCCTTCGTCGTCTTCGATGAGTTCATCGAACAGTTCCGGCAGCGCGTCGCGCAGGTCTTCGTGCTCGCCGAGCGCCGGCAGCGC
>DASUBC010000125.1:0-3928 GCA_035763465.1 Thermomicrobiales bacterium | reverse complement strand
CTGATCCGCCGGTTCGGTGGCGCGCGGGCCGAGCACGACGTCGCCGGCCAGCACGCGCGACACGCCAGCCGCCGTCTCCAGCAGCAACGCGCCATCGGTATCGGCCCCAACCAGGCGGCCGGCGATGGGGCCGGCGTCGGTCTCGACCCGCACCCACTCACCCAGGCCGGCCAGGCGCGCGCGCCAGGCGGCGAGCAGTTTGACCTCGTCGCCCCGCCGCAGGATAGTGTAGGCCGTGTCAATGCTTTCAAGCACGGCCTGGAGGATGGCCAGGCGGTCCGGCGCCTGGCCGAGTTCGATCGCCAGGCTTGTCGGCGGCAGTGCCTGGTCGAGCGGAGGTAGGTCGTCCGGCCGCAAACTGACATTCAGGCCAAAACCGACGACGACGTGATCGAGCGCCGCGCCGTTCAGCCGGGTCGCAGTCAGCACGCCGGCCACTTTCCGCCCGCCGAGCAGGAGGTCGTTCGGCCACTTGACCTGCGGCACGAGGCCGGTCGCGCGCTCGACGCCTTCAGCGATTCCCAGGCTGGCCGCGGCGGTCAGCGCGAAGAGGCGGTCGGGCGGCAGCGGAGGGCGGAAGATGATCGAGCAGAGAATCGCGCTGCCGGCCGGCGCGTGCCAGGCGCGCCCGCGCCGGCCCCGCCCGGCCGTCTGCTCATCGGCCAGCAGCGCCGTGCCGTCGGACGCGCCGGCTGCGGCCAGGTCGTGCGCCAGCGGCATCGTCGAGGGCACACTGGTGTAATGCCAGAGCGGCCGGCCGACGCGCTGGGTCGCCAGCGGCACAACCGGGCCATCCCAGCGTTCCGGCTCGCGCTCCGCCATCCGCCCGCCTACTTCGCTACTTCGGCCGCGCCCGGCAGCCGGCCCGTCGCCTCACCGCTGTCGCCGCCGTTCACCTCATCGGTGTCGCGCTTCTCCACCAGCAGCCGTTTCAGCCGGTGCCCCTCCACGGAGAGCACGGTGATATGGACGCCGTCGTAATCGAGTTCCTCGCCCGCCGCCGGCAGCCGGCCGAGTTCGCGCTGCACCAGGCCACTGAGGGTCTTGTGCTCCTCCTCAGTCCAATGCAGTTGCAGCAGATCGCTAACCTCGTCGGCGCTCACCCGCGCATCCACGACGTACTCGCGCTCGTTGACCGCCGCGATCGTCGGCTCGGTCGCCGGGTCGTGCTCGTCGTCAATCTCGCCGACGATTTCTTCCAGAATATCCTCAATCGTCACAACACCGGCGGTGCCGCCATATTCGTCCGCGACCAGCGCCAGGTGAATCTTGCGCTGGCGCATTTCGCGCAGCAGATCGTCAATTCGCTTCGACTCCGGCACCACGATGTCGAGCGGCCGGATCAACGCCGCCAGCGGCAGGGGCCGCGCGCCCGGCAGCGCGTAGCGCAGCAGGTCCTTGGCGTAGAGCATCCCGACCATCTGGTCAATGGACTCGCGGTAGACCGGCACGCGGGAGTGCCCCGCTCGCTGAATAATCGTCAGCACTTCGGTCAAACTGGCGTCTTCCGGCACGGCGACGATATCGAGGCGCGGCACCATGATGTCGCGCGCGGTGCGGTCTTCCAGGTCAAGGATGGCGTCAATCATCTTCCGCTCGGCGGCTTCCAGCGGCTCGTCAAAGCCATTGCCGTAGTCACCGCCGAGCGCGACGTGCAGTTCTTGTTCGGTGGCGTCGTCGGCCGGCTCGCCGTCACTGGCCCGGCGGAAGAGGCGCTGGCCCAGGCGTGTCATGCCGTCGTGCAGCGCCAGTACCGGCCGCGCCAGCAGCGTCACCAGCGTCACAAAGCCCGCCAGCCCTTCACCGGCGGCGGTCAAGTTGCCGCGCGCGATGGCGCGCGGCGCTTCCCGGCCGATGGCGAGCAAGACGCAGGCGATCAGGAACGCGCTGGCCGGGCCACCAGGGAGGTGAGCACGACGGGTGAGGTCGTAGACGAGGATGGTGAAGGCGATCGCGGCCAGCCACTGCCACAGCGCCAGCGCGGCGGCATAGGCCCGGGGGCGTTCCAGCAGCCGCGCGACAGTACTCGCGCCCCGCCGGTCGTGGTCGTCGTTCTGGCGCGCGTTATGGCGGCTGATCTGGCCGAGCGCGACTTCGGCTACGGCGGTCAACGCGACGAGCAGGAAGCAGGCCGCCGCGCCGCCCAGCTCGTACCAGCTACTACTGCCTGGTTCCAACCTTTCACTCCTGGCTTCCAGCCATCGGCCGTCAGCGTTCCGCGTGGTCAGGAAAAGGAATCATTGCCGGCATTCACAATGCCCGCCGGCCCCTGAACGCTGACGGCTAACTGAATAGGGCGCTGATCGAGAGTCCTTTGTGAATCCGCATGATGGCCTCCGCCAGCAGCGGCGCCACCGACAGGACTTCGGTCGCGCTGTCCCGCTCCTGCTCGTTCAGCGGGACTGTATCGGTCACAATCGCCCGGCGGATACCAGCGGCGGTCATCTTGCGTGCCGCGCCGTCGGAGAAGAGCGGGTGGACCGCGCAGGCATAGATGGCACTGGCGCCGCGCTCCGTCAGCGTCTCCGCCGCCTCGACCAGCGTGCCGCCGGTGCCGATGATGTCATCTACGATGATCGCCGTCTTGCCGGCGACGTCGCCGACCATTTCAATCACTTCCGGGTGATCGACCGCGCGCCGCTTCTTCGCGATGATCGCGAGGTCCGCGCCGATCCGAATCCGGAAGTCCTCCGCGCGGCCGACGCCGCCCGCGTCGGGGCTAACCACGACAACGTTGTCGAGTTGCCGGCCGCGAAAATACTCCGCCAGCAGCGGCGCGGACCGCAAGTGGTCCACCGGAATATCGAAGAACCCTTCGATGGCCGGCGCGTGCAGGTCGAGCGTGAGAATCCGCTGCGCGCCCGCCGTCACGAGCAGGTTGGCGACGAGTTTCGCCGCAATCGGCTCCCGGCCGGAGGTCTTCTTCTCCTGCCGCGCGTAGCCGAAGTAAGGAATCACCGCTGTAATCCGCGCCGCCGATGCCCGGCGCACCGCGTCGAGCATGATCAGCAGTTCCATCAGGTGGTGATTGACCGGCGCCTGCATAGACTGAATGATGAAGACGTCCGACCCACGCACGTTCTCATCGAGTTTGACGCGGGTCTCGCCGTTCTTGAACTGGCCGACCAGCGCGCGACCGAGCGGCGCGCCCAGAAAGCGTATGATCGCTTCCGCCAGCGCGGGATTCGAGTTGCCCGCGAACACCTGCAAGCGGCCGTCCATTCACCCCCCATCTCGATCGCGGCAGGCACGGCGCACGATTGGCCGCGCCGGCACCCCGACGACCGTTTCGCCGGGTGGCACATCGCGATTGACAAAGGAATTGCCGCCGGTCGCCGCGCCCGCGCCGACCGTCACCGGCGCGCGCAGCACGGTCTCGACGCCGATGAAGGCGCCATCGCCAATCACCGTCGGGTGCTTGACCTTGCCGTCATAGTTGGCGGTGATGACTCCTGCGCCGATATTCACCTGCTCGCCAATCGTCGCATCGCCGAGATACCCGACGTGACCGATGAGTGAATGGTCACCCACTGAGGTGTTTTTCATCTCCACGTAGTTGCCGACATGTACGTGCGCCCCTATACGTACACCAGGGCGAAGGTGGGCATACGGCCCGACATCGGAATCGGCGCCGACCGAGGATTCCTCGATGGTCGAGTCCACAATGCGGCAGCGGTCGGCGATGGCGCTGTCACGCAGGCGCGCGGCCGGCCCGATCGTGCAGTGCTGCCCGATGTGTGTGCGACCGATCAGGATGCTACCCGGCCAGATGGTGGTGTCGCAGCCGATTTCGACGCCGTAATCAATGTAGGTCGCCGCCGGGTCCACGATCGTCACCCCGGCCTGCATGTGCTGCTCGTTGATCCGCCGCCGGGCGATGCGCTCGGCCTCGGCCAGTTGCACGCGGTCGTTGACGCCCCAGGCGGCT
>DASUBC010000124.1:0-2947 GCA_035763465.1 Thermomicrobiales bacterium | reverse complement strand
TGTTGATAGCAACCAGCATCAGGCCGACGTGCAGGCCAGCGTCACGGCTGGTCAACAGCAAGGCATCAACGTGACACCAACGTTGTTCATCAACGGCCAGAAGCTCACAGGCGTGCCGTCGTATAGCCAGCTGAACCAGCTTATTCAGCAGGCGCAGAAGTAGCTGCCCTCACCCCGCGACCCGCTGCGCGGGTACCCCGGCGGGCGGCGCCCCTCTCCCGTGGCGACGGGAGAGGGGATGCGAGCGGAGCGAGCGGGGGTGAGGGCGGTCAGGGGTGAGGGCCAGCCAGTGTCACGGCAAACCACCGAGCTAGAAACTCAGCGCCGCCAGCAGTCCGCGCCGGCCAGTCCGGCCGCCAATACCTGGCGCCCACGCGCTATGCTCGCGCTGGCGGTCCTGGGTACGGCGATCGCCGGCTATCTCACCTGGGTGCATTACAGCGGCCAGCTGGCGCTCTGCACCGGCGCGGGCGGCTGCGAGACGGTCCAGGCCAGCAGGTACTCGGCCGTGGCGGGCGTGCCGGTCGCGCTGCTCGGGCTACTGGCATACCTTGGTCTGCTGGGCGTAACCATCTGGCGGGTGTACGCGGGCCTGGCAACGCCGATTGGAGTCATGCTGGCGCTTTTTGGCCTCGCCCTCGCCGGCGTCCTCTATTCCGGCTATCTCACTTACCTTGAACTCTTCGTCATCCACGCGATTTGCCCTTGGTGCGCCAGTTCAGCGGCGATTATGGCGGCCATCTTCGTCCTCGCCTGCTGGGAACTTAGCCAGTGGTAAGCGCGCCTTCAGTGTAGGCGCGATACAGCCTCTTATCATCCTCCTGAACGACCTGCAACCTGCGACTTTCAGACCTGCGACCCCTGTGCCCATGTGACCTATGGCGAATCGTGACCATTGGGCTACGGTGTTCGCGCGCCGCGCCTGCTATGCTCTGAAAGAACGCAACCAGCAACGGCGAGCGAGAGAGGCAGGCACGGGCAATGCGACCGCGACGGACACGACATGGCTATCTCGACCGGGTCGGCAGGCGGAACAACGTCGCCGCCGGGCTTGACAGCCCGGCCAGGGCACGGATGTTGTTCGCCGGCGCGGCGCTTCTGCTGGTCGCCAGTCTTGTCATCGCCGTCCTCGGCGTCGGCCGCTTTAGCGCCGCCGCGCCGACCGCGTCGCCGACTGCCGCGCCCGTTGCCCTCGCGTCAACGCCGGCGGAAACGCCGACGCCTGAACCAACGGCAACCACCGTGCCGACCGTCACCGCGACGGTCGCCAAACCGACACCTACGCCGCGTCCGCCGTTGACGGCAGCGAATGGCTGCGCGTTCCTCCTGCCCACTGGCTTCACCGAGGACCGGGGGACAATCGGCTATTATCCGGCCGACGACCACTCCGGCTTTGTCGCGCTCGACGCACTGACCGGTGGGAGCGACCAGATCAAAATGACCGACGCGACGAGCCGCTTCACCGCCAATGTGCTCGCCCGCGCAATCGGTAATTTCAAGCAAACCGGCGCGAAGCAACTCGGTGACTCCTACCGCCTCGACTTCACCGCGACCGCCGCCAACGGCAAGCCGGGCCACGGCACACTCTACGTCCGCCAGTTCACCAATGTGACCTGCGGTGCGACACTCTACGAGTTGAACGACTCCCCCATCCCCTTCGACACTTTGCTCGAATCCCTGATGAACTCGCTACAAGCCGACACCGCCAACCCACCGAGCACGCCCACCGCGCCAGGCAAGCCATAACGCGCCCCGCCCTGGGGCAAATCCGGGGCCAGATACTGCCCGGCTCCTACGGTGAACAGTCGCGCCACCACCCGCTCACCAGCCCAGTGCCAAACGCAGCTTCGCTGACCACTGGCGCGCTATGTCTGGGACGTGTGCGCGCAGGTAGGACATGAGCGCAGCGCGACCGCGATGTCACCATCGGGCGATGGCGTCCGTAGATCACCTCTGAGGTTGGACGCAGGTGCGCGAGGTTTTCGCACGCCCTGGCAGGAGGTATCCATGATTGAAGCCCATGATTTGACTCGTCGCTTCGGTGCGGCGCTGGCGGTAGACCGCCTCTCGTTGCGGGTGCCGGACGGCACGATCGCCGCGCTGCTCGGTCCTAACGGCGCGGGCAAGACGACGACTGTGCGGATGCTGGCCGGGCTGCTGGCGCCGAGCGCGGGTGCGGCCACCGTCGCGGGCTATGACGTGCGCCGCGACCCGACTGGCGTGCGCGCGCGCGTTGGCCTCGTCACTGATGTGCCGGGCCTCTACGAACAGATGAACCTGCCAGCCTACCTCGACTTCTTCGGCGACATCTATGGTCTGCCGAAAGCCGCGCGCCGGCAGCGCATCGCCGACCTTATCGCCTTCTTCGACCTGGCGGACCACCAGCGCGAGCGCATGGTCGGCTTCTCCAAAGGCATGAAGCAGAAGGTGGCGCTGGCGCGGGCGCTGTTGCACGAACCGGACGTGCTCTTCCTCGACGAGCCGACGTCGGGACTGGACCCGCTGGCCGCGCGCGCCGTCCGCGACCTGATCGTGAGTTTGAAGGGATCGCACCGCGCGATCGTCCTCTGCACGCACGACCTGGACGAGGCCGAGCGTCTGGCCGATCAGGTTGTCATCATCCGGCAGGGACACGTTGTTGCGGCCGGGCCGCCCGCCAGCCTGCGCGCCAGCGCGTCGCACGACACGCTCGTGCGCGTCGAACTGGCCGCGCCCTGCCCGCCCGCGCTCACAGTGCTCGGCGCAGTCGCCGGAATCAGCGTGCCCGCCTGGGAGCATGGCACGCTGCCTGTGCTCACCTACCGCACGGAGCAGCCGCGTGACATCAATCCCGCCGCGCTGGCCGCCCTCGTGGCGGCCGGGGCGCGCGTGGTCGCGGTCACCTGTACGACCCAGACGCTGGAGGATGTCTACGCCTCGGCGATGAGCGAGCATCCCGACGGTCTGG
>DASUBC010000123.1:0-2355 GCA_035763465.1 Thermomicrobiales bacterium | reverse complement strand
GGGCGCTGGCGAGCAGCCAGGCGTCGGCAAAGCCCACACCGTGTGTCGCCCAGCGACTGAGGGCCGCGAGCAGAGTCGCGCGGGCGTCAACCTGCACGCCAGGCGCCGCGAGGATACCGCGCAGGTAGCGCTCGATGGCCGGGCGGTCGGGGAAGCGCCGCCGGCGCGCCAGGATGAAGGTCAACTCATAGACCACCACTCCAGAGAAGCGGCGCGGCTTTGCGCGCCGAAGCAGCGGAACCGTAGAGCAGGAGCAGGCGGACAGCGGGCGTGCTAGACTCAGGGCCGGACCAGCGCGTGGGAAACCGAAGGAGGCAGTATGCAGGAACCGTCCGGGCTGGTGGACCAGGACGCTATCATCCAGTACATCACCGAGACGTTCACCGGGGTCGAGGTGCAACGGCCCACCGATGGCCCTGGCGCCGGAGACACCTTCTTCTTCTATGATCCCCAGCGCAACATTGATCCCACGCGCCGGCTGCCCTTCGCCACGATCGTCACCAAAGACTACGGCGACTTCGACAATACCTCCAACCTGAATCGCCCCGATGTCTTTCGGCTCAATATTGGCGTGAGCCGCGCTACCTTTCAGTCGCTCTTCGGGCATCCGGCCAGTGCGGCCAGTACGCAAAGTGGCGGCTATGATTTCGCCGCGCTGGACCGGCTGCTGCCCCATCCGGTCTACGCCCCCCAGGCGTTTGTCTGTGTGCTCAACCCCAGTGCGGCCACCTTCGACCAGATCAAGCCCTTGCTGGCCGAAGCCTATTCACTGGTCGCTGCCCGGCACGCCAGCCGCCCGGCCCAGCGCGACTGAGCCGCCGCTGTCCCCGAGCAAGTCCGTGCTCGCGATCGTTGGACACCAGAACTTCTCGATATACTCGATGATGAGACGCGTGCCCTCGTCGTGGCTGACATAGGGCGACCGCGCCGGGTTATACATCGCGTCGGTCAGGTCCCGTACCAGGGCCACCGGCACGCCCCAGCGGACCAGCGCCTTGATGGCGAACGTCCGGTTGAGCACGCACATATTGGTATGGACGCCCATGATACAGACCTGCTTGATGCCGCGCTGCCGGAGGAAGCGGTAGATGGCGACACCCTCATCGGCGATGCCGTCGCGCGCCTGGTCAATCTCCAGCGCCGGATGTTGCCGCGACCAGGCGGGATGCCAGGATGGCTCGCCGGTATCGGACCCCCCATCGGACGCATCCACGGGCAGCGGCGGGTCGGGATGGTCCAATGGTGGCGGCGGTTCGACCGCTGGCGCATCGAGGACGCGCTGCCGGGCCGGCGTATTGGCATAGAACGCCATCGTTTCGGAGGGCGCATGGATAATCTGCATTCCGCTGGCCCTAGCGGCGGTGAGAATCTGGTTCATGCGCGGGACCATCGCCGTGACCCGCTCGCTCGCGCCCCGGCTCCAGTGGTCGTCCCACATGTCGCAAATGATGATTGCGGCTGCTTCCGCCGGCACCACCTGCTCGGCCGTCCGCGTTTCCCAGCGGTGATACCCACGAGCGTCGGTGGCCAGTGTCTGGGTGCGTAAATGGAGGCGCACGCATGGCGATGTCGGCGTGCCGGCGTGGTGCCCGGCGTGCGCGCTGGCGGTCGGCTCGGTCATCGCGATCTCTCCTCACTCATGGTCGGCGGCTCACGCAACGAGCGCCCTATACTACGCCCATCGTCGTTCCCGTCAAGCGCGGTACGGCAACCGCACCGGCCAAGCATCTGGTAGGCTATGCGGTGTAGGCCCGGCGGGGGAGATCACGCGCCGGTGCGGAGATGCCGGGCACAGTGGCAGGCAAGGAGGAGGACCGATGGTGGCGAAGGAGCAGCGGGTGATTGGCCGGGCGACGCCACGGGCGGATGCGCCCGCCAAACTGACCGGACAGGAGCGGTACGCGGGCGATCTGGCTATACCAGGCTTGCTGCACGCCCGTCCTGTCCTCAGCGTCACTGCCCATGCCCGCCTCGTGGGCATTGACACGGCCGCCGCCCTGGCGGCGCCGGGCGTCGTCGCCGTGCTGACGGCGGCCGATCTCCCCTTTGTGGCGCAGGGCGGGCCGCCGCGCGCCAGCGAGTCGCTGGCGCGGGAGGAGATCGTCTACGCCGGGCAGCCGGTGGCGCTCGTCCTGGCCGAGGACGAGGGGGCGGCGGAGACGGCAGCGGCGCTGGTCGCGGTCGAGTACGAATCTTTACCGCCCGTGCTGGACATAGAGGCGGCGATGGCGGTGGAGAGTCCACTCGTCCGCGTCCTCAGCCAGGCGGCCGAGGACGCCGCCGAGGCGGCGATGCACGGCGTCGGTGGCGGTAGCACCGCCGCCGAACCGCAGGAGCGGCTGTCGCCGAATGTCA
>DASUBC010000122.1:0-7054 GCA_035763465.1 Thermomicrobiales bacterium | reverse complement strand
TTGTTCGCCGCCTGGTTCGCCGTCTTCGGCCTCTTCTTCCTGGCCGGCACACGCATTGACATGGTGGACAAGGAGATGTGGTTCGTATTGCCGGCGCTCGCCATCTGCGCTGGCATCGCCTGCGACACCCTCCTGCGCCGCCTGCCGCGCTACCGGCTCGGCCCCGCCGCCGTCTCGCTCTACCTGGGCCACCTGACCTGGGCCGCCGCCGTGCTCTGGCTCTTCCGCATTATGGTCGTCAGGCACTGACGGCAACTTGCAACCTGCAACTTGCCCCGCATCTATGTTATAGTCCCCGTTCGGTATCAGGAACCAGCGCGGGGGCCAGTCGTTCTATTCGGGAACGGCGAACGTTCGAGCGATGATAGTAGGACAGAGCGGGAGTAACGTGGCGAGAAGAGTGCGGTCGGAGTTCCTGGTTTTCGGCAAGCCGCGCATCGAGGAAGACGAGATCGCCGAGGTCGTCGCAACGCTCCGGTCCGGCTGGATCGGCATGGGACCGCGCACCCTGCAACTGGAACGCGACTTCGCCGCCTACACCGGCGCAAAGCACGCCATCGCCGTCAACTCCTGCACCGCTGCGCTCCACCTGGCGCTGATTGCCGCCGGTGTCGGACCGGGCGACGAGGTGATCACGACGCCGCTCACCTTCGCGGCCACGGCCAATGTCGTCACCCACCTGGGCGCGACGCCGGTCTTTGCCGACATCAGCCGCCGCACACAGAATATTGACCCGGCGCGCGTCGCGGCGAAGGTCACGCCGCGCACGAAGGCGATCATCCCGGTCCACATGCTCGGCCGCCCGGCCGACCTGGACCCACTGCTGGCGCTGGCGCGCGAGCACGACCTGGCGATCGTCGAGGATGCCGCGCACGCGGTTGAGACGGTTTACCGTGGGCGGCACGTCGGCACGATCGGCAATTTCACCGCCTTCAGTTTCTACGCCAACAAGAATGTCACCACCGGTGAGGGTGGGATGCTGACGACCGACGACGACGCGGCGGCCGACCGCATCCGCACGCTGCGCCTTCACGGCATCAGCAAGGACGCCTGGAAGCGCTATTCGTCCGAGGGTTTCAGTCCCTACGAGCTGATCGAGCCAGGCTTCAAATACAATATGCTCGACCTCACCGCCGCGCTCGGCATCCACCAGTTGCGGCGGGTGGAGGAAAACTGGCAGATTCGCGCCCGCTACGTCGCGCTCTACAACGAAGCCTTCGCCGAACTGGCCGGTATCAGCGTGCCGGCGCTCGAACCGCTCGGGCCGGGCGACCGCCACGCCTGGCATCTCTACCCGGTGCTGCTCGACCTCGACCGCCTCACGCTCGACCGCAACGGCTTCATTGACGCCTTGCAGGCGCGCAATATCGGCACCGGCATTCACTACACGGCGCTGCACCTGCAACGCTACTATCGCGAGCGGTTCGGCACGCGGCGCGGCGATTATCCCGAGGCTGAGTGGGTCTCCGACCGCACGGTCTCGCTGCCGCTCTCGCCCGCCATGACCGAAGACGATGTCGAGGACGTCATCGCGGCGGTGAGCGATGTGCTCGCCGAGCACCGGCGCTGACCAATGGCCGGCACGCTGACGGCGGACCTGCTGCGGAACGAGCGCCTGCGCGCTCTGCTCGACCATCCCGCCCTTTTCAATCTCAGCCAGCTACTCATTTCGGGCGGGCAGCGCTCCACCAAGCGCTGGGCGCACACCTGGCTCGCCGCTGGCCCCACCGACCGCGTGCTGGACGTCTGCTGCGGTACCGGCGAATTCGCGCCACCTTTTCGCACGCGAAACGCGGAGGCGCGCTACCTGGGGGTGGACTTGAATGCGCAGTACATCGCGTATGCGCGGCGGCGCTATGGAAACGATGGTGGGCTGCGGTTCGAGGCGGTGGATGCGACGCGGCTGCGGCTGCCGACCGGAAGTTTCGACCGGGCGCTCTTCGTCAACTGTATGCATCACTTTCCCGACGAACTGAACCGGGGGATTCTGCGCGAAGTAGCGCGCGTGCTGACGCCGGGCGGGCGACTGGTGGTGATTGACATGGTCGGCGACCATCCGGGGCGCATTCAGCGCTTTTTTCTCGACCGCGACCGGGGCCAGTACGTGCGCCCGTTGCTGGCGCAACTCGCGCTCGTCGCGGAGGAGTTCGACATCAAGCGCCACGCGACATTCGACGCCGGCTGGACGCCGCAGACGATCATCGCCGCGACGCCACGGCCGCAGATAGCGTAAGATTGCACGGATGAGCAGGGGGACGGTGGATCAGGGGGCAGCGACCAACCAGCAAGGCCAGGCGCTCGATCTGAGCGTCGTGTTGCCGTGCTACAACGAGCGTGTCGTCATCGAGGAGAGCACCGCCGAGATCGTGCGCGTGCTCGAAACGACCCGCCTGTCGTGGGAAGTCATCTTCGTTGACGATTGCAGCCGCGATGATACCGTCGCCCGCGCCGAACGGCTCTGTGCCGCCGACCCGCGCCTGAGCCTGCTGCGCCACGAGCGCAACACCGGTCGTGGGCGCACCGCCACCGACGGTCTGCTCGCCGCGCGCGGACGCGTCGCTGGCTTCCTCGATATTGACCTCGAAGTGCCGGCGCGCTACATTCCGTCCGCCGCCGAAGCGATCCTCGCGGGCGCCGATGTCGTCTGCGCCTGGCGCATTTACCTGCCGAATCTGCCGCTCCTGCACCGCGAGATTCTGAGCAAGGGCTACTCCCGCCTGGTGCGGAGCATCCTCGGCCTGCCGCTACGCGACACCGAAGCCGGCTTCAAGTTCTTCGACCGCGCGCGCATCCTGCCGGTGCTCAACGCCACGCAGAACCCCGGCTGGTTCTGGGATACTGAAGTGATGGCTCGCGCCTATTACGCCAGCCTGCGGATCGTCGAGTTGCCGGCTGTCTTCGTCAAGCGCCAGGAAGTGCCCTCGACGGTGCGGATCGTGCCGGACACGATCGAGTACTGGCGGCAACTGCGCCACTTCCGGCCGGAAGTTCGCCGTCTGCGCGCCCAGCAGCAAGCCCGCGCGGCCACGCATCCCGCTCCGTGGGCCGCGACGATTGACGATCGCGGCGCCTGGGAAGAACTGCAAACGCCCCGGCCGCTCACCGCCAGCGAGACGCGCAATCGCTGAGCGCAGAGATCGCCAGCCAAAAGACCGGGCCAACAACCATACCGCGCTCTTGCATCGCGTATTGTTGACAATTTCGATAAAGTCACTTATATTCATCCGCAGTCGAACCGCATAGCGCGCCACCCTTATCGAGAGGGGCAGAGCGACCGGCCTCCAGAAGTCCCAGCAACCCCGCCATCATGGCGGTCAGGTGCTCATTCCGGCAGTGCGTCACTGGCAGATGAGCGTGGGGAGCGCCGCCAACCACGCTCTCCATGCCCACATTCGGCCGAATGAGGGTTCGTCGTTCGTAGCAGGCTGAGGGAAGGAGCGCGGATGGCGACCGCAGTCACTACACCCGGCAAGCAAGGCCACAACCGGGTCGTCTCGCCCGCACTACCGGCGCTGCGCGGACTTCGGCAAGTCTTGTGGCGGCGCTGGCAGGCGGCACGGCAGCGCCGGAACGGGCTACGCCTGGCGAATCTCCGCGCCGAGCGCCTGCTGGCTGCGTCCCTGTCGGACGAGGAATATGCTCAGTATCGCCGCAACTGGTACGTGGACGTGCCCAGTCCCTACTACACCGGCAGGGTTTACCGCATCCCCCGCCGGTCAGGGCCAGTCGCGGTACGCGAACATGGCATGACAGTACAATATCTCCGCGCGTGGCCGGAGGAACCGTTGCCCGACGCCGCGCTTGTGCTGGCGCGTAAACTCCAACTCGAAGGCGACGAAGCGCGCTATCTGCGCGCGGCGCGACACGAGCCGGCCGTATTTATCCCCTGGCACTGGTGCTGAGAGCCGTGTGATGCTCTAATAGGGGCCAGCGATTCCGCGCTAGCCCCGGAGTAACCATGTACGCTGGACAAGCCAGCGGCAGCGATGATCGGGCCGGACGGGTGACCGCCCGCCCAGGAATAGAGGGAGGGAACAGTGTCCATTCCCAACAGCAGTACACCTGGCGTGCGATACGGCGATGGCGCGGCCAGCGACGCGGAAGGTGCACAGCACGAGTTCAGCTTCGACACACGCGCGATTCATGCCGGACAGCGGCCCGACCCAGCGACCGGCGCTCGTGCAGTCCCGATCTACCAGACGACCAGTTTCGTCTTCGAGGACGCCGAAACGGCGGCGGCCTACTTCAACCTGCAAGAATACGGCAATATCTACACGCGCATCATGAACCCCACCACCGCCGCCTTCGAGGAACGGGTGGCGAACCTGGAAGGCGGCGTGGGCGCGGTCGCCTTCGCCAGCGGCATGGCCGCGCAAGCCTCCGCGCTGATCACGCTGCTTGCGCCCGGCGACCATATCGTGTCCTCGCAGGCGCTCTATGGCGGCACCATCGCGCAGTTCAAGTCGGTGCTGGGCAAACTCTCGGTGGACGTGACCTTCGTCAATCCCGACGACCTCGACGCCTGGCGCATGGCGCTGCGCCCGAATACAAAGGCGCTCTTTGGCGAGACGATCGGCAACCCCGGCGGCAACATTCTCGATATCGCGGCGGTCGCGGCGATCGCGCACGAGCACGGCGCGCCGCTGATCATTGACAACACCTTCGCCACACCGTACCTCTGCCGGCCGATCGAGCACGGCGCCGACATCGTCATCCACTCCGCCACGAAGTTCATCGGCGGGCACGGCACCAGCATCGGCGGCATCGTTGTGGACTCCGGCACGTTCGACTGGTCGAACGGCCGCTTCCCGACGGTCGCCGATCCGTCGTCCGCCTACCACGGCCTCGCCTTCCACGAGACCTTCGGCGTCTACGGCTACCTGCTGAAGCTGCGCGCCGAGACGCTGCGCGACCTCGGCGCCGCGCTCAGTCCATTCAATGCCTTCCTCTTCCTCCTGGGCCTGGAAACGCTGCCACTCCGCATGGAACGGCACGTCCAGAATGCGCTGGCCGTCGCGCGCTTCCTGGCCGAGCAGCCAGGCGTCGCCAGCGTCAGCCACCCGGCGCTGCCGGGCAGCCCGTATACGGCGCTGGTCGAGCGCTACCTGCCGCGCGGCGCGGGCGCGATCTTCACCTTCGACCTGCGCGGCGGCCGGGCGGGCGGCGAGCGTTTCATCGAGGCGCTGCAACTCTGGAGCCATCTGGCAAACGTCGGCGACGCCAAGAGCCTGGTGATCCACCCGGCCAGCACGACCCACCGCCAGCTGACCGACGAGGAACTGGTCGCGTCCGGCATCACGCCTGGGACAATTCGCCTGTCGGTCGGTCTGGAGAATCTGGACGACCTGCTCTGGGATCTCGAACGCGCCCTGCACGCCGCCGCCCAGGTCGCCGCTCCGGCCGCCCGCGCATAACGCGGCGGGTTGCCGGTTCTTGCCGCCGCAGCCTGCTTGCCCAGCACCGACGCTGTACAATAACCGGCAGCGTATAGTCATCCCCCTCTCCCGTGGCGACGGGAGAGGGGGTGGCGAGCGTCAGCGAGCCGGGGGTGAGGGCCGTCAGCGGGTGTAAGGGTTGGAAGGCATGACTAGTAACAACCTGGCCCACTATCAGGACACGCGCATCATTCGGAAAATCTTGCGGACGACGCGCACGGTCGCAATTGTAGGGCTATCGCAGAACGAACTGCGCGCCAGCCATTTTGTCGGTTACTACCTGCAACGCCACGGCTTCCGCATCGTGCCCGTCAATCCGCACGAGCGGGAGATTCTGGGCGAACCCTGTTACCCCACGCTCAATGCCATCCCCTTTCCGGTTGATGTTGTGGACGTCTTCCGCGTGCCCGACGCCGTGCCGGAGATCGCGGAGGCGGCGGTGCGCGTCGGCGCACGGGCGCTCTGGCTCCAGTTCGGCGTCATCAACTTCGCGGGCGCGGCGATTGCCGAGCAGGGTGGCCTCTACGTTGTGATGGACCGCTGTCTGAAAGTCGAGCACGCCCGCTATCTCGGCCAGATGCAGTGGTTCGGCCTCTCTACGGGTGTGATCAATTCACAGCGGTGAGTGTGGTTGCAGATTCTTCTGAAGAAAGGCACTGCTCTTCCCACAGATAACGTGCAACCTGTAACCTGCAACCTGCAACAGCGTTCACGCCGATTCCCGCATGATCAGCCGGTACTCCATGACACGCACGCGGCCCTCCGGTGAGGCTTCGCCGCGCAGGCGGCTGAACAGGAGTTCGGCCGCTTCGTGAAAATCTTGCCGTACCGGCCCGACCGTCGTCAGCGCCGGGCGAATCACCTGACCTTCTTCCAGGTTGCCGACTCCCAGCACCGCGACGTCTTCCGGCACCCGCAGCCCAGCATCGCGGATGGCCCAGATCGCCGTCACGGCAGTGACCTGGGCCGGGGAGAAGATGGCGGTCGGCCGCTCGGGCAAGGCCAGCAGCGCACGGGTATCGGCGTAGGCGTGCTCGCGCGATACCGGCCAGATGCGTATCAGTTCCTCGTCAACCGGCAGACCGTGCGCCGGCAGCGTGGCGCGATAGATTGCCAGCCGGTCGTTCTCCGGCCCAACGTAGGCAATCCGGCGGTGCCCGTGTGCGACGAGATACCCGAGACCCTCCGCACAGCCAGTCGGGGACGAATTTTGCACGACGTCAATGCCGTCGGCAGCCACATCATTGCCGATCGAGACAACAGCCAGCCCGATGCGTGCCAGTCCAGCCAGCGCCGCGCCGCCAGCGCGCGAATTGAGAAAGACCGCCCCATCAACCAGCCCGCGCCGTAATTGCTTGATCACAGCCACTTCGCGCTCGGGCGTGCTGGCGACCATGATCAGCAGCGCGTAGCCGGCCTCGTCAGCGGCCTGCTGAATTGTCTGCACCAGGGCATCGGCGTAGGGCAGACCGATGCCGTTCAGCACCACCGCGACCTGCTCGGTGCGCTGGCGGCGCAGGCTGCGCGCGGCCTGGTTCGGCACATAGCCAAGCTCCGCCGCCGCCTGCAAGATGCGCTGCCGCGTCGCCTCACCGATGCGCGCCGTACCGCCCCGCTGG
>DASUBC010000121.1:0-8546 GCA_035763465.1 Thermomicrobiales bacterium | reverse complement strand
TGTCCCTGGCCTTGCCCCTGGCCCGTGCCCTGGACGATGACCGGGGTAGCGTTGACGGGCGGCGTGCCGCCTGTGGGGCGGACGGGCGTGCCCTGGCCGAGGACGGCCGGCGTGCCGTTCAGGGCAACGGGGGAGCCATTGAGCGTGAACGGTGTGCCGTTCAGCATCGCCGGGGTGCCGCTCAGGGCGATGGGCGTGCCGCCGGGCAGTTGCGGCGTCGCATTGGCGGTGGTCGGCGGCTGGCCGTTGGCGACGTCGCGCTTGATGGCGCCGAGGTCGCCAAGTGTGCCGCTGAGGACAGTCTGCGCGGCGGCGGCCTGGCCGGTCTGCTGCAACTGGTCGGCGGCGGCGTCGAGCGCGGCCTGTGCGCCCGCAATGTCGCCGCTGTCGAGCAGGTCGGCGGCGTGCTGGAACTGCTGGGCCAGTTGCGGGTTGGTCGCGGCCTGGGACGCGGCGGCCTCGCGCAGTTTCTGGGCGATGGCCGCGCGGCTGGCCGGGTCGAGACCCTGCAACTGGCTGGCGAAGTCTTTCAAGGCTTGCGCCGCGCCCGCGTAGTCGCCGGCCTGCAACTTCTGGCCGATCGGCGCGGTCGCGCTGAACGTGCCGAACTCGTCGGCCAGTTGCGGCAGGCCCGCCGCCTGGTTCGCCGCGTTGGGGTCTTGCAGGCGGCGCAGGCCCGCTTCGGTCTGCGCGATGCGCGCAACCGCCTGCGTGGGGTCGAGTTTGCCGTCCGCGAGGTCGCGTTGCAGTTGCGCCAGTTGCTGCTGGAGCGCGGCCTGCGTCGCCGGGTCGAGGTCGGTGCGGGCGGCGACGCGCGCCTGCGCCTGGCCGACCTGTTGCGCGGCCTGCTGCACGAGTTGCTGCTGCGCCTGGTGTCGCTGGATGGCGGCGGTCTGGTCGTTCGGGACGAGCAGCAGCGCGGCGAGCGCCACGGCGAGCGCGCCGAGTTTGAGCAGCGTGTCGCGGCTGGGCCGGGGCAGCGGCGCGGCGCGCGGAGAGTACCGGGCGATGAGCCGCGCTGTCTCTGCCAGGTGCTGCCCGGCGAGCGCGCTGTGCGCCACGCCGCTCGTCAGTTCGAGCGCCGTGCTGAGACGCTCGCGCAGGCCGAGGTCGTGGTCGTAGCGCGCCGCGACCGTGCGTGTGGAGAGCGGGCGCAGGGTGTTCACGAGCGCGCCAAGCAGCGTCGCGACGAGGACCGCGCCGAGGGCGGCGAGCGTCGTTTGGTTGGATAGCAGCCAGGGTCGCAGCCGCGCGACCAGGCCGATGGCGATGCCAAGCGCCAGCCCAGCGGCCAGGCCATACCCCGCGCCGGTGAGCGCCGCGCGCAAGCGCAGCCACCGCCGCGCGGCGGCGAGGAAGCGCGCGATCGCCGCTGGCAGCGGCGTGGTGGTCGTGGTGGGAGTCAGCCGTCGCTCGGTCGCCACGTTGGCGTCCACTCCTTGCCATACCAAAAGAGCAGTTCGTCAAAAGCGCCGGCCGGTAAAATCGTGCGGTGTGACACCGGCGTCTACTCTGGATCAACGCCTGGCCTGGGTCAAAGTTCCCGCGCCGGGCGTGGCTACGCTGTGGAGGAACTATAGCAGGAGTGATGAGTAACGGGAATTTGGCGGGCGACGGTGAGCGCGGCGGCGTGCAGAGGGTCGCGCGGTTGCAACCGCCGGCCAGTCTCGCCACTCGCCTGGAACTCTGCCCCGCCGCCGCGCGTATAATCAAGTGGAAGACGGTGTGCGGCGCCGCACACCGTCGCGGCGTAGCAGGCGCGGGCGCGCTGGGGTAAGGATGTGGATGGGTAGAGCGCGCGGCGCGCGGCGGCGCGGCTGGCTGCTGGTCGTGCTGGTCGCGCTGATTGTGTTGCCGGCCGGAATGCTGGCCCGCCCGGCGCGGGCGGCGTCACTCGCGGTGCGAATTACCGCCAGCGCCGGTTTCGGCGGCAACTACCGGGCGGAGACCTGGCTGCCGGTGGCGGTCGCGCTGGCGAACGACGGCCCGGACGCCACCGGCGACGTTGTCGCGCAGATTGCGTCCCGACCTGGTCCAGCGCAGGGTCCGTATGCGCAGCGGGTCGAATTGCCGACCCATTCGCAGAAGGCGCTGACGCTCCTGGTGCGCGTGCCGGCCGGTACTTCCTCGATTAGTGTCAGTTTTACCAGTCAGCAGGGCAGCGTCGCCGCGCCAGCGGTCATCGTGCGCGAACTGGGACAAGGCCAGCGCCTCGTCGGCATCGTCGCGGACGACGCGACCGCCGGCAACGACCTCGCGCGGGCGGTGCTGGGCGCGTACGGCAGCGGCGTGGAGACCGCTGTCTTCGCGCCCGACAACCTCCCCGCCAGCACCTTCGGTCTCGATTCCCTGGCCGCGCTGGTCATTGGCGACGCCTCGACCGGGCGCTGGAGCGCCGAGCAGCGCGCCGCGTTGTCCGGCTGGGTCGCGCGCGGCGGCCAATTGCTGGTGACGGGCGGCGCGAACTGGCGCAAGATTGGCGACGGCCTGGGTGACCTCGCGCCGCTACGACCCACCGATAGCCGAACCATGAACAACCTTGACGGCCTCGCCCGCCTGGGCGGCGGGGGAAACGGCCCGGCCGGGCAGGCGGTCGTCTCGATCGGCTCCGCCGTCGCGGGGGCGACCACGCTGGCCGAGCAGGATGGCGTGGCGCTGGCCGTTAGCCGCGCCTGGGGCCGGGGCACAGTGACGGCGCTGGCGTTCGACCCCGGCGCGAGCGCCTTCGCCGCCTGGGGTGGCGCGGGCAAGTTCTGGCGCGCATTCGGCCTCGACACCGCGCCCGCGCCGGCGTTGGCTTCCCCCTTCGAGAATGGCTACAAGACGTCCAACATCATGGACGTCATGCGCGACCTGCCGTCGCTGGCGCTGCCGCCGACCTGGGCGCTCGGCCTGGTGCTGCTCCTCTACATCGTGCTCGTCGGGCCGGTCAATTATCTGGTCTTGAAGCGCCTGGACCGGCGGGAACTGGCCTGGGCGACCATCCCACTGCTGACTATCATCTTCACCGGCGCGGTCTACGCCTTCGGCGCGACGACCAAGGGCCGGTCCGTGGTGGTCAACACCGTCTCGGTGGTGCGCATCGCGCCGGAGCAGCGCGCGGCGGAGGCGCTGGCCTTTTACGGCATCTTCACCCCGTCACGCGGCACGCGCTCGTTCGAGACCGGCCAGCCGGCCCTCTTCACCGGCTTCTCGCCCAATGGTCTCGGGGATGCAAACGACCTGGGTGGCGACGCGCGCTTCGTGCAGGGGCAGAACGGCGGCGTACGGGATGCCTCGTTCGCGCAGTGGACGCAGCGCACCGTCGCGGCGCAGGCCGCCGTAGACCCTGCGCCGCTGGCCCTGCACGTCGAACTGCGGCGTACCAGCGGGAAGATTGTCGGCACAATTACTAATCCTACGTCGGAAGCGGTCGAGGGCGTCGTGCTGGTGCTGGACGGCGCGTACGAGCAGGTCGGTGACCTGGCGCCGGGTGCGGTCGCGAATGTGGACTGGACGCCCGCGAAGACCAGTATCACATCGAGCGGCTACTACCAGCCCGGCCTCGGCTCGCAACTCTACCAGCAATCCGGCTCGGGCTACTACACGCGCAGTTCCGGCAGCTTGGGCGTCGCCGGCCGGCGCGCGGCCGTGCTCGACGCCCTCAGCGGCCAGGTGCTCGCCTATGGGCCGAAGCAGCAGCCGGGGCACGTACCCTACCAGCCCTATCCCGCGCCGACACCGACACCTACGCCGACGCCGGCGACCGGCGGCGCGAGTACTGCGGCCAGCAACCCCGTGCAGGTCGTCTTCTGGCGACCCGACACGCCACTCGAATTGCATCTTGACGCCGGCCAGCGCACCCTGACCTCGGTGGTTATTCAGGAGGTCGTGCCTGGTGCGCCGTGACGAGTAGAAAGTAGAGAGTAGGGAGTAAAGAGTTGCTTGTGGCGAGGCCACGGCCTTCTATCGAGACGTTTCTACTCTCTACTCCCTACTCCCTACTATGGAGGGACAATGGCGCCGCTGGTCGAAACACGCGGCCTGACTAAACGCTACGGGCCGTTCCTGGCCCTGGACGAACTCGACCTGGCGATTGAGCCAGGGGTCGTCTTCGGGTTCATCGGGCCGAACGGCGCGGGCAAGACGACGACGATGCGGATTCTGGCGACGCTGCTCGACCCAACGAGCGGCGAAGCCTGGATTGGCGGTCATTCCGTCACGCGCGACGCCGGGCAGGTCCGGCACGTCATCGGCTACATGCCCGATACCTTCGGCGTCTACGAGAACATGAAGGTCTGGGAATACCTGGACTTCTTCGCCGCCGCCTATGGCCTGCCGCGTGCTCGGCGCCTCGGTCTGATTGACGACCTGCTGGCGCTGGTGGACCTGAGCGAGAAGAAGGACGGCTACGTCGAGGCACTGTCGCGCGGCATGAAGCAGCGCCTTTGCCTGGCGCGCACGCTGGTCCACGACCCGCAACTCCTGCTGCTGGATGAACCGGCGTCGGGTCTGGACCCCCGCGCGCGGGTCGAACTGCGCGCGCTCTTGCGACAACTTGGCGCGCTCGGCAAGACCGTCATCGTCTCGTCGCATATCCTCACCGAACTGGCTGACATCTGCGACCACGTCGGCATCATTGAGCGCGGGCGCTTGCTCGCGGCCGGGGCGGTCGGCGACCTCTTGCGGCAGGTGCAGACAAGCCGGGTCGTGCTGGTGCGCCTGCTGGCCGACGCGCGCCTCAGCGACGGCGATCTGGTGGAGCGTGTCCACACCATTCCCGGTGTTCTCGGCGTGACCGTCGAGCCGCTCGCCGCCGCGCCACGCACGGAGGAAACCCCGCCGCCCGCGCCGCCCGCCGCGCCGCCGCACTTGCAGCCGGTGCCGGCCAGCCTGGATGCCGTCCCGGCGCTTGACGCGGCGACCGAACAGTTGCTGGCCGCGACGCCGCCCGCCGCGCGCCTGGTCCGCATCGAGTTCGATGGCGACGACTACCGCCTCTACCAGTTGCTCGGCGAGTTGCTGACGCGGGGTCTGCCGGTCTACGGTTTCACCGAGGAGATTGGCGACCTGGAGGACGCCTTCATGCGGATTACGAAGGGGCTGGTGGCATGACGGCGACGACGGTGGAACCGGCGGCTGTGCCGGCCGGCGGGCCGGCGGACGAGGAGCGCGCGGCGCGCTGGACGCGCGTGCAGGGGATGCTAGCGAAGGAACTGCGCGGCCGGATGCGCGGCGCGCGCGCCTTCGTCGTGCTGGCGATTTACCTCTTCTTCCTCACCGGCTTCACCCTGCTGATTTACTGGCTGACCAAACTGAGCGTCTCCAGCAACCCGACGACACCGGCCGGCAAACCGGTCTTCTTCGGCCTGGTCGCCTTTGAACTGGGGCTGGTCTGCTTCCTCGCGCCGTCCTTCACGGCGGGCGTCATCGCCGGTGAGCGCGAGCGCCAGTCCTACGACCTGCTGATGACGACGCCGCTGCCGCTGCCGCTGGTGGTAGGCGCGAAACTCTTCGCGGCGCTGGCCTACGTCTTCCTGCTCATCGTCGCCGCGCTGCCGCTGATGGGTGTCGCCATCTTCCTCGGCGGCGTCGCGCCGGAGGAAGTCGCGATCGCCTTCCTAATGATCTGCGCGTCGGCGCTGGCCTTCGGCACTATCGGGCTATGCTATTCGGCCTGGGTGCGCTCGACTATCGCCGCCGCCGCGCTCGCCTACGGCACGATGCTGCTGCCAGTCGTGGCGCTGCCGATTGTCTTCGCCACGGTCTATTCGTCGCTGGCGGTCGTCCTCTCCGGCGGCAACGCCTCGGCGGGCGCGATCGCGGTGGCCTACTACGTGGGCGGCTTCATCGCCTCGCTCAACCCCTTCATCGCCGGCGGCCTCACGGAACTCATCCTGTCGCAGAACCGCTCGCTCTTCTTCTTCTCGATGCCCGGCCTATCCGGCAGCGGCACACTCTACGTCGTCGGGCCGTGGATTATCTACACCGTGATGGCGCTCGTCGTCACGGTGCTCTTCTTCCTGCTGGCGCTCTACCTGGCCCGCCCGGCGCGCGGCGTCCGCCGGAAGCGGAGTCGGGAGTAGGGAGTGTGAGCAGTTTGGGGTGGGCAGGTAGCCGGCGGTTGAAACCGCGCCTGAAGGCCCTGCGGGGCCACGAAACCCGCCTGCGCGGGTTAGGGCGGGTCAATCGGTGTGCCAGCAGCCTGCCCCAGCGTGGGCATGAACCTAGTCCGCGCAGGCGGACGTCATGGCCATGAGGCCATTCAGGCGCGGTTTCAACCGCCAGCTACCTCTCTGGGAGTACGTCGGCTATCCGGATGATGAGACGCCAGAGCGGCGGCGACTCCTGTACGCCATCGTCGTCCTGCGGCTTGGTCTGGGGCTGCTGCTCCTGCTGCGCGGCGGCAGCGCCGTCTTTCTTCCCGCCCCCGATGGCTTCACGATGCGGCTGGGCGACCCGGCTCGCTGGGGCTTCAGCCCGGCAACCAGCGATTTGGCGCTCTTTCTGCTTGGCTGCACCGAAATCGCGGCCGGCGCGCTCCTGCTCTGCGGCGCGTTCACGCGCGTCAGCGCCGTCACCGGCACGGTGCTGTGCTGCCTCTACCTGGCGCTTGGCCGTAGCCTGACCGGGGCCGCGCTGATCGGGCTGTGCGCGGCTATCGGCGGGCTGCTGATTCCAGTCATTTGCGGCAGTCCCTTCCTGGGAGCCGACCGCGCGCTCGACAAACTGGAAGAGGAAGAGCGCGACCGCGCGCCAGCCGTGCTGCCCCGCCGCGCGGACGTGACGCCGCTGTTCGCCCGCCTGGGCCTGGCCGCCGGGCTGGCAGGCTGGGGCTTGGGCTACCAAACGCGCTGGTTCGGCGTGCTTGGCCTAGTGCTCGCACTGGCGCTGGTGTTGGGCTGGCGCACGCGCGTCGTCGCGCTCGCCGCGCTGCTGGCCGGCACTGCTATTGCGCTCGGCTGGCACGGCGAGGAGACCGGCACCTGGTTCTTCCTGGCCCCGCTGGCGGTTGGCGGCGCACTGCTGGTGGCTGGCGGCGGGCAGAGGAGCCTGGACTGCGGCGCACGGCCCCCCCAGCCCCCCAATGCTCGGGGGAGTCGCTAACGACAGCGTAGCGACTTGCAGTCAGCCCCGGCGCAGGGAGAGGTGCTTCCCCCAGCATTGGGGGGCTGGGGGGCCACGCGCCGCCGTTCAGTCCTTGTACGGGTCGAACTCGTCTTCGCCGGCCATCGCCACGCCGAGCGGCCGTAGTGTGTGCAGCACGCGCACCGAGCCGCTGTGCTGGGCCAGCACCTCCGGCAGGCGGCGGTAGACGTGGGGGCTTTCGTCGGTGCCCGCGCCGCGTAATACGACGCCCTCGCGCTTGAGCCAGTCGAGCATCATCGTCCGGCTGACTTCACCCGGCGCGACCACTTTCTGCACGCGCCGGCCCTGGTCCTTCGTCCAGCGGCGCTTGCCGGCGGCGCGGGTGCGGCTCATCACGCGGCCCGCGCCATGCACGGTGCTGTAGAGCGCGGCGCGGGCTTCCTCGCTGTCTACCCCCTCGACAATCACGCTGATGTCGCCCATCGAGCCGCCGATGAAGCCGCGCTGGCCGGGAAACGCGGGCGTCGCGCCCTTCCGCACCACCATTATCGTCTCGCCGCCGTGCGTCTCCTGCCAGGCGTAGTTGTGGTGGTTGTGGACCGCGTCCACCGCCTCAGCGCCGAGGATGTCCAACACCTGCCGCACGACGAGGTCGCGCCCCGCGTAGGCGTAGCGCCCGGCCAGCGTCATCGCCGCCAGATACGCCTGGCCGAGTTCGCCGCGCAGCGGTAGCACGACCGCCGGCGCGTCCATAGATTCGCCCGGCGCGCGGGCGTCGAACGCCTGGCCGGCTGCAAGATTGAGGAAGCCGGTGCAGGTACGGTGGCCGAGTCCCCGGCTGCCGAAGTGGACGCCAACCCAGATGTAGCCCTCTTCATCCTCGAAGAGGTCCACGTAGTGGTTGCCGCTGCCGACTGTCCCCAGTTGCTCACGCGCCAGGTTCTTCAACTTGCCGACCTCGCGCACGTCGCGCCAGGTCGGGTCATCGAAGAGCGGGTGGTCGGCGTGCTTGCCGCTGCCGCGCCCGACACCGAAGACGACTTTGCGCGCGACTTCGTCCATAATGCGGCTGATGTCGGCGCGGATGTCGTCCGCGCGAATCGGCGTCTTCGCCGCCTTGTTGCCACACGAAATATCGAAACCGACCGCGTTCGGCGAAATGGCGTCCTGGTAGGCGACCACGCCGCCGATCGGCATGGCGTAGCCCCGGTGGCCGTCGGCCATCAGCGCGGCGCTCTGCACATGGTCGTCGCCGGCACAGCGCCGAATCTGGCCGAGTGTCGCGTCGTCGTGCTGCCCCCAGACGGGGATGCCATCAATCACCTGGTACATCGTGTCCTCCTCATGGGCGAGTCGGGCAGGCGGTTCATGAGTGCTGGTCGGCGCGGCGCGCACGTACTGGCGCGGTGGCGTTGCGGGTAGCCGCCGACGAAAGTCGGCGCTAGCTGTCCTGCGGCCACGAAGTCCCTAACGGGACT
>DASUBC010000120.1:0-4946 GCA_035763465.1 Thermomicrobiales bacterium | reverse complement strand
CCTCAACGGTGGCGCGGCACGACACTGCTGATCATTGTCTCGAGCTTGACCATGTGACGCTCTCCTGAGACGCGTGCCGGCCGGCTTCCGCGCCGGTGCTGGCCTGGTGTTGGTATCGAGCCGGAGCAGGCACGCTGTCCTCGCCGAGAAGTGAGACCGGAGGGCGCGTCCTGCGCCCTCCGGCCGTCAGGGTGCTCAGCACCCACTGATCGAGGTAGTGACGACCTGGGTAACGCTGCGCGACGCGGTGTTGCCGCTCACACAGCCGGCACTGTCGGTCGCTGTGACCGCTACGGTATGAGCATTGCAGTCCACGTTCGGCGCGTACGCCAGCGTATTGCTGGTGTTGCCTGCGACCGGGTTGCCATCAATCGTCCAGGCGAAGGTGTACGTGCCGGTGCCACCAGTCGCCGAGGCGGTGAAGGTCAGGTGGCCCGTGCAGTCCGGCGTTGTCCCACAGTTGAGGCTCGTCGAGACCGGCTGGTTGACGTGAACAGAGATCGGGGCCGAGGTGGCCGAGCAGCCGGCGCTGTCCGTCGCTTTGACCGTGATCGCGTGGTCGCCTGGGGCCAGGGTGACTGTCAGCGGGTTGCCGCTGCCGATCGAACTGGCGCCGTCAAACCACTGGTAAGTAAAGCCGCCGGCGCCGCCACTCGCGCTCGCGGTCAGCGCAACACTACCCGTGCAATCCGGCGTGCCCGCGCTCGCCGAGACGCTGACGGGTGGGTTGATGTGGACATTGATCGCCGTGGAAGTCGCTGAACAGCCGGCGCTGTCGGTCGCCGTGACCGTGATCGCGTGGTCGCCTGGGGCCAAGGTCACGGTCAGCGGATTGCCAGCGCCGATCGCGCTCGCCCCGTCAAACCACTGGAACGAGTAACCGCCGGCGCCGCCGCCGGCACTCGCCGTCAGCGTGACCTTGCCCGCGCAGTCCGGTGTGCCCGCACTTGCTGAGACGCTGACGGGTTGGTTGATGTGGACAGAGGTCGGGTCCGAAGTGGCCGAGCAGCCGGCACTGTTGGTGACCGTGACGGTGATCGCGTGATCGCCTGGGGCCAGAGTGACCGTCAGTGGGCTGCCGGTACCGATCTGCGTGGCGCCATCGAACCAGGTGTAGCTGGCCAGGCCGGAAGGCGCGGCCGTCAACGTGACCTTGCCCGCGCAATCGGGCGTGCCCGCGGAGAACGTGGGCTTGGCTAGCGGCGCAGCGTTCAGCGAGGTACTCGCGGCGCGCGAGCAGCCGGCGCTGTCCGTGACTGTCAGTGTGTAGGTGGTGTTTTGAGTGACGGTGACGGTGAAGTCGTGCGACGTGTCGGACGTCGTACCGCTGGCCGGGTACTTCTGCGATGTCCCGTCACTGCCGGCCAGATTGAAGACGTAGGGCGGAACTCCGCCACTGACCGTCGCTGTCAGTACGGCGGCGCCGCCGCAGGTCGGTGTGCAGCCCGACTTGCAGGCCAGCGAGGCGCCATAGCCCTGGATACAGATACCCTGATGCCGGCACTGCCCGCCCGGCGGATTTTGGTCGGCGGTCGTGCAGCCAGCCGCATTCGGGCTGGTATTCCAGGCGATGGTGGTGCAGGTATTCGGCGCGCATTTGCCGGTAGTCACCCCCTGCTGGCCGATGCAGACCAGCGTGCCGCCCGTATTGCACGGGAAGCCGGTGATGTCGCCGAACATGACGGTGTCGTGGAAACTCTCCCCGCCGCTCTTGCCAGGGGCGGTGCTGCTCCCATTCTTATCACGCAGAATCACGTCCTGGCCGGGCACGCCGAAGCCGGATGGGAGGTGGAGCGAGATGCAGTAGCGGCCGGTGCTGGTGGTATTGCGGACGGTAAACTGGACGTGAGCGGAGAAGGTTCCCCCCGGTGTGCAGGAGCACGGCTCGTTTTGCACGACGCCCGAGCCAATAATCTCAACGTCCTGCGCGGTACAGGGGCTATTGCTCAAGTCATTGGCCAGTGCCGTCAGCGGGCCAAGGCTGATGCCGCCACTCTCGGTCCGGTGCAAGAGGGCGGCGGCAGCGGTGCCCAGCGCGGCGGCCTTGAGGAAGGTGCGCCGGTGGACGCCCGGCGGCGTGGGAACCGCCGCCGGGCGGGGCGGCGCCTCGCTGATTTCAACGGGGACATCAGTGGACTGCTCGGGAGTGTCATCGGTACACATCGCTGGCTCCTCCATGTATGGCGGAACATCTGTTGGCCGATAGACGTTGTCCCGAGTGAGCGGCCCCGGCGGTGAAGAGCGGGTCCGTCTCACTCGCGCCCGCGTTCTGCCGACGCGGGCGCATTTTTTGCAGGCCCCTCCTGTTGTGCTCCTTTCTCCGCGTCGAAGCGGTGGCGGTATAGTCGCACGACGATATGGTTAACACACAGAGACCCGGCCAGCATCACTGCGTGGCCGGGTGCACCATTGGCTCGGCGCAGATCAAGTGCCCAGGTATGACCCGCGCGTCATTGCCTCCACATTATGCAATTGTCATTTATGCGGGAGGGCTGGCGACTGCGCCACGAGGTCTCCGGCCGGGGCGCGGAGCCAGTATGGGCTGCTGATCCTGATGCAGCGCGCAACGTCTGCCGCGAACCTCCCAGCCCGCTTGTGGTAGGCCACCAGGATCAACATTGCCCCATACTGCAACGGTACGGGAATCCAGTCCACTGGTCAATAAGGAAAAATCCCTATCACCTGCACATGCGACTACCTACCACCGGGCGGAATCACCGGCCAGGAAAGCGCATCGCAATGGTGGTCACGATGGGGCAACGCGGGAAACCTCGCTCATGTGCGGAGCAAACTCACGAGGCGCCAGCGGTTTTCGCCGCCCGCCGTACGTTCGTAGTCCAGGTGGTCTACGGCGGCGCGAACCAGGGCGAGGCCGTAACCGCCCTCCGGTAGCATGGTGAAGTCGTCGGGATCGACAGGCAGCGCCGCCGCCGGTGCGGCTGGCAATTGGTAGGGGACGCCGCGATCGGCGAAGCGCGCCTCGATGCGCCCCGGCCACGCGCACAGCCGCAGTTCGAGCGGGCCAGACGGCGTGTCCGGCGGATAGGCGTGACGCACGATGTTGCCGGCAATCTCCAGCACCGCCGTCACGAACCGCAGGCGCAGCTCGGACGATGGCGGTTCGGCAATGGCTGCCGCCACCGCCGGCCAGAAACGGTCCAGCAGCTCGTGCAGCGCGCCGAGGCTTTCCGGCACGGCGGGCACGGCCACTGCCGCTTCCACGGATTGAGCGCCGTTATCGGTAGCCAGCGAGGGCCTCCTCGGCCGTGTCGTACGGGCGCAACACGCGATCGAGCGTCGTCAACTGGAGGATAGTGCGCGCCTGCTCGGGCGGGCGCGCCAGGCGCAGGTCGCCGCCCGCCAGCCGGGCCGCTTTCAACCCGCTGACGAGACAACCAAGGCCGGTGCTGTCCATGAACTCGACGTCGGCCAGGTCTACGACCAGCCGAGAGTGGCCTTCCGCGACCGTCGCCATGAGCCGCTGCCGCACCGCCGCCGCTGACAGCAAATCCAACCGGCCGGCGAGCCGCACGATCGCCGCCCCGCTGCGTTGCCCTTCGACCGTCACTTCCATGCGTTCCCTCCCCTACGATCGCCAGTCACCGTTGAGCAGTGATCGTGTACTAGCGGCCAAAAGCGCTCTGCCGGGCCGTACGACCCGCCGACCCGCGCCGCGTGGCCGGGCCCAGCCAGCTCCCGCGCGGTCGGCTCCATGTGCGGCGCCGAATTCCCCTCCCAGATGTTGCCCTGGTTTGTCGTCATCGCGCACCGCCAAGGGCGCGACCGTGGACCTCCGCCGCTGTATCACTGGTGGCTGTCATCGCCGCGAGGCCGGTCTCTGCGCGCAGCGGTTGATACCGCAGCGCGCCCACCACCACACTGAGCAGCAAGACATCGTAGCAACCCCAGAAGACGTTGATCAGAATCGCGGGGCCATTGGTTGTATACCCGAGCGCCAGCCGCGCCAGCCCATACACCATCGCCGCGATCAGTAGCGCCATCATGATGAGCTGCCAGCGCACCAGCCGCCACGATACACCGCCCTGGCGCGTCTTCGGCGTCACGGCGAAGTCGAGCCGCTTGCCGAAGAAAACATTGCCGGCCGCCGTAACAACCGCCACGATCCAGAGCGGGAAGAGCGCCAGATTATACTGCCGGCCGCGCCAGGTCGGCCGCCCCCAGCCAATGACGAGAAAGAGCAATTCGTTGACCAGTAGATAGGGAATCAGATGCCAGAAGAAGGTGGCGGAGAACGCGCGCACCGGCAGCCAATCAAAGCAGAGATAGCCCACCGGCGCCAGCAAATAGACCAGCGCGGCGAACCCCGACAGGTAACTCCACATCGTCGCGAAGTACATCAGCCGCTGCACCGGCGCTAACCCCCGCTTCACCAGCGGATTCTCACGAAAAAAGACCTGGAGCGTCCCCTGCGCCCAGCGGAGCCGCTGCTTCAGCGCCGAACCGAGGTCGTCCGGCGCCAGCCCGACCACCAGGTTTTCCGGGTGATAGACCGATGTCCAGCCCTGGGCATGGAGGCGCATGGCCGTCGCCATATCCTCCGTGACTGAGATGGTCGCCAGGGGCATGACCGGGTGAACCTCCGCCGCGCGATCAACGTCTACTTCCAGCAAGAGCTTGCGTACCGCCGCGAGCGCCACCAGCGGCGACGACGCCCGCCCGGCCAGCGCGCCGAGCGCCGCGTCGTCCTCGGCCACCACCGCCAGGCCGGCGTCCAGCTCGGCATCCTCCAGGCCGGGGATCGTGGCGAGTTCGGTGCGGATGCGCGCGAGATCGTCGGCGACCAGGAAGCGCGAGACCTGTTCACTGCGGCGCTGGAATTCCCAGGTAATCTCTTGGATCGGCGCTTTCGCGCGCAACTGCCGCCGCGCCTCCTGAACCGCCTCCCGCAGTTCGTGCAGGCCCGCTCGCGCGCGTTCTGCCTCGCC
>DASUBC010000119.1:0-8365 GCA_035763465.1 Thermomicrobiales bacterium | reverse complement strand
CCATTGTGGCCGCCGATCAATCAGAAGACGCAGCACACCCCATATCCGCCCGCCGCCGAGCTCGTCTTCGCGGCGACCTACCAGCTCGCGCCCGACAGTGTGAAGGCGCAGCAGGTCGTTGCCATCCTGGGCGATCTGCTCGCGATTGGCGCGCTTTTGCTCCTGCTTGGCCGCCTGGGTCTGCCGCGCGAGCGCGTCTTGCTCTACGCCTGGAGTCCCACGCCGGCACTGCATTTCGCGCATAGCGCACATCACGATGCGCTGATGATCGCGGCGATGGTGCTGGCGCTGGCGCTGACCACCGGCACCGGCGCCACCGCGCGCCACGCCGTCAGCGGGTTAGCGCTGGCTCTGGCTGGCCTGATCAAGCTCGTGCCGCTGCTGCTCGCGCCATTGCTGGTACGGCGCTGGCGCGCGGCCGGCACACTGACGTTCGCCGTCGTACTCGCGCTTGGCGCGGCGCCCTGGCTGCTGGCGAGCGCCGCGCTGACCGGCCTGGGCGCCGAAGCAAGCGAGGCAGTCTTTAACGACAGCCTGCATTATGTCTTCGTGCGCCTGCTCGGACACCTCACTGCCGCGCCCGAACGTGCGGCCGGCCTGCTGGCGGCGGGCATCCTCGGAGCGGTTGCGCTGGCGCTCGCCGCGCGCGGCGCTCGCGACGATCTGGCGCTGGTGCGGCAGGCGGCGGCGCTCCTGGGCCTGGCACTGCTCTTGAATGCCGTCGTTGAGCCGTGGTATCTGGCCTGGCTGCTCCCGTTCGTCGCTGTGCTCCTGCGGCGAGGCGCGGGCCGGCTCCCATTTGCGCTGACGCCAATACTCGGCTGGCTCTGGCTCAGTGGCGCAGCGCAACTCACCGACCTGACCTATCTCTCCTCGGCAGCGGCGCGCTGGTGGCCGCTCATCCGCGCGGTGGAGTACGGCCCGCTCTTCGTGTTGCTAGCCCTGGCTTGCTATCGGGCGGTGCGGGCGCGGCCGATCATGGCACAATCAGGTTAGCCGCGCGACGCTGCTTCCGGCAGCGCCTCGGCCAGCGCCGCGACGACGCCATCGAGGCCGCGCGAGCGGTCGCGCGTCTCCGGCGTCTCCTGGCCGATCGGCGTCGCGGTGACAAAACGGTAGAAGTCGGCCACGCCCTGGAAGATGCCGGGCGTCAGGCCGAGGTCGGCGAAGCAGGTGGCGATTTCCTCCATCTCGCCGACCCAGCGATAGGCTTTCGGCGGCATCGTCGGCGTCGAGCGCGCCAGCCACTCGCGCAGCAGCGGTTGGCTGTCTTGCTGTTCGTTGCGTAAGACCTCGTCCAGCCCCAGCGCCCGCGCCGCGACCAGCAGTTCCGTGCCGAGCGCCTGCACGCCCTTTGTCAGCGCGCCGTAGCACATCTTCAAGCCGGACGCCTGCCCGATCGCGCCGTCCAGCACACGCACTTCCAGGCCGTAGTCGCCGAGCGCGGCGAAGTCGGCCGCGCCGGGACCGGAGGCGTAGAAGCGCGTGCCCGGCTGCTTCGGCGGCCCACCGATGATGCCGACATCGGCGAAGCGCCCGCCCGCCGCCTGAATCGTTTCGCCGATCGCGCGCACGGTGCGCGGGGCGATCGCGTTGCAGTCGGCGTAGAGCACATCAGCGCCCGTGGCGTGAAGCGCGTCCGCGACCTGTCGCGCCACGCCGGGCGCCGCCGCCGGCGCCAGGATGCAGAGCAGGATATCAGCGGCGCGCACCAGCTCGGCCAGGCTCGCCGTATCCTCGAAGCCCGCTTCGACCGCCAGCCCGCGCGTCCGTATGCTACGCCCGTCCAGGCAGGTCAGCACGCGCAGCCCGTGCGCCCGCAGCACCGCGCCAACCGTATGGCCCATATCGCCAGGACTGAGAATCCCCACCGTCCCGATCGCCATCGCGCACCTCCTTTGCCTCGGCAAACTCGCGCCACCATCATAGTCCCATCGGCCACGCGGCGCGACTCACTGGGAGGGACGGAGTTACCACAGAGGGCACAGAGAGGAAACGGATATAACCGCAGAGAGCGCAGAGACCGCAGAGAAGTACGGGAGAATATCTTCATCATTCTTTCTCCCGTTCCTCTCTGCGCTCTCTGTGTCCTCTGTGGTGAAATCCGTACTTCTCGCAGGCGCTGTCAGGCGGGGCGGGTGCGCCAGCGCAGGAGGCCGACACAGGCGACGAAGAAGAAGAGCGACATGGCCGCCAGGGCGAGCAGGTACGTGGTGTTGCCGGGCAGGCCGCGCAGCATGATGTCTTGTAGCAGTCCCGCGCCGTAGGTGGCAGGCAAGACGTAAGAGACCAGCAGCGCGGGGAACTTCAGTGAATCGAGCGGCAGCGCGATGCCGCTGAAAAAGACGATCGCCAGCAGCGAGAGCATCGCGAACTGCACCGCCTGGCGTTCGGAAATCGCCACCAAGGATAGCGCCAGTCCCAAGCCGATTGAGGCCAGCGTCATCAGGATAACAACCAGCGCCAGATGCCAGAAGCTGCCGAAGAGCGGCACACGCAAGAGCGGACTGAGCAGCACCGCCAGCAACGCGCCGCCGATAACGAGCACGAAGAAGAGATAGGCCAGGTATTTGCCCACCAGCACCTTTAGACCCGATGTCGGCGAGATGGTGTACATCTCGAACGCGCCGGAAAGACGCTCGCGCACGAACGCCAGCGCGCCGAGACTGACCGCCGCGTGTTGCAGCACCAGCGCCAGCATCGCCGGCGCGAAGAAGGAGATGACATCCGACTTGAGTTTGGTGACATCGTTGGTGTCGGCCGCGAGCGGCGCGATCGCGACCTCCGGCGGCACGCTGCTCAGACGGTTGAGCGCGGTGTTCAGCGCCTGCAACTGCTGCTGCTGCTGTGCCAGCCCAAGCTGCTCACTGAGCGGGCGGGGGTCAGGGGTCGCCAGTACCTGGTCGGCCTGCGCCAGCCGGGTGGACGCCTGTTGCAGGCGCTTGCGTAGCGCCGCGACCTGATCCTGGAACGGTCCACCATCGGGACTTAGCTCCACGAGGGAGTCATCAAGTTGGGCCACCGCCACCTGCGCCGCGTCCACCTGGCGCTTGGCCTCGGCGCGGTCGCCCCGGTTCACCGCGTCACTCGCCAGGTTGAGCGCCTTTAGCGCGACGGAGATGTCGCGCGAGGCATTTTCGAAGCTGGTCTGCTGATCCTGGGCATTCTGCAAGAAGATTTCGTGATTGATGTCGCCGACCATAACGCGCACGAAGTCCGGCACCAGCTGGCGTCGCGCCGGGTCGATTTCGTTGTAGATCACTTTGATGTGCGCTTGCTGCCCATTGGCGATTGTCTCATAGGGCGTCGGCGGCAGGATAACGACGGCGTCAACCAGGTGTTTCGCCAGCTGGTTGCGCGCGTACTGCTCGTCAGTCGTGTACTCCTGCACACTGAGAAACTTGTCGAACTCACGCTGATGCTCCTGCACCAGCCGGGGCAGTTCCTTGCCGGGCGGGACAACGACGATCGCGCGGGGCGGCGCGACCACATTATCGGTGCCGACACCGAAGATGAGCATGATCGCCAGCGGCCCCAGCACCAGCGTCAGCACCAGCAACGGCCGGCGCAGTAACTCGCGCAGTTCCTTGAACGTAACCGCCAGCACCTGGGTCAGTCCGACCAGCCGAGGTTCGCGCGGTAGCTCTCGTTCATGGCGCGGCAGATGGGTGACCTGCGGCAGAGTCGCTTCGCGGGCGGCGCCAGCCGGCGCGTCCGCGGGCGGCGCGACGGCCATCTCCGCGCGCGGCGCCGGCCGACGGGCTTTCCCACCTGGCAACAGCCGCCGCAGTCTTCCTTGCCCTTCCATTGGCCTTCTCCCGCGCTACTGGTCCGCCGCGCTGACGCGCAACTGGCCGGCGGGTGGACGTGCCTCACCATGCTGCTCGATCAGCCGGATAAAGACCTGATCGAAACTCGGCTGGAACTGGGCGACGGAGCGCACTGTCGCCCCAGTCGTCTCAAGCGCCTCAAGCAGGGCCGGGATCGCCCGGTTAGCGTCGTCCACCGTCACCCGTAGCGGGTCGTCGCCGCGCAGTTCGGTGCCACGCACGCCCGGCACGGTAGCCAGCGCCTCGGTGTACGCCGGTCGGGGCCGCTCGACCGTAATGTCCACCACATCGCCGCCGAACGCCTGCCGGCGCAGGGTCAATGGGCGGCCAACGGCGATCAGCGTGCCGCCATACATCAAGCCAACCCGGTCACAATACTCCGCCTCGTCCACGTACTGCGTCGTCACCAGCAGGGTACGCTCGCGCTGGCGCAGGCGGCGGAAATGCCGCCAGAGATGTGCGCGCAAGATCGGGTCGAGGTTGGCGGTCGGTTCGTCTACGAAGAGCGCCTCGGGATCGTGAACCAGCGCGGCGGCCAGCGCAATGCGCCGTTGCATACCGCCCGATACGGCCCGTGCCACCTGGCGCCTGGCATCCCAGAGTTGCACCAGTTCCAGCGTCTCCCTGATGCGGTCGCGCTGTCGCCATTCGGAGAGGCCATACAGCCCCGCAACGAAGGCGACGTTTTGCTCAACCGTCAGGTCGGGATAGAGCACAAAACCCTGCGGCATATAGCCGATCCGGCGGCGATCGGTGGCGGTGAAACGCTCGGGGCGGCGGCCAAAGACGCGCACTTCGCCGGCGCTTGGCCGCAAATGACCACAGAGCAGGTGAATGGTGGTGGATTTGCCCGAACCGCTTGGCCCGATCAGGCCAAAGATTTCGCCGGTCGCCACATCGAGCGAGAGGTCGTGGAGAACAGTCGTCTCGTCAAAATTCTTCCGCACATTGCGCGCGATAATCGCGTACGGCCACTCACTTGCTTCAGTCACCCGCTGCGGTGACTCTCGAACTACCGCCGTCACACACGCCCTCCCTGTCCGCTCTGTCCCCTCACACTCTAATAGTACGCACATTGCATACCGCCGTGCCAGCCGAGTAGAGAGTAGGGAGTAGAGAGTTGCTCGTCATTGGCACCGTGCCAGCAGACCAGCACGGTGCCATTGTCAAGGAACTCTCTACTCCCTACTCTCGCTCCGCCGCCCGCACGACCCACTCGACTAGCGCGGTGGCGTCATCGAGGATGTCGGCGGGGACTTCGTAGTAGTTCTTGAGGGTCTGGCGGGGGCTGGGTTGAAAGGGCGCCATGCCGCGACGGACGAACGCGGGGCGGGTACGTTCGTCCGTCCGCAGGAAGAAGCGGCCGTCGTGGACGATGCCGCAGAATGCGCCGTGCTGGTAGAGGCCCAGGCTGCCGAACATCGGCCGCCAGACCAGACCATCAAGCGCGCACAACTGATCGCGCAGGTAGACCGCGAACGGGTCGTCCCACACCGGCGGCCGGCGCTTCACCATTGCCGAATGGTCGCGTACGAGTGGCCGGAGATAGCGCGCCCAGGGTCGTGGAAGTGGCCGTAGGCCGACTCCACCGCGATGCGACCGGGACCGCTCAATTGCAGCCAGAGATGGCGCGGCCCGACCGTAAACCAGTTGCCGCCCAAATAGGACGACCGCTCGATATGCAGGTGCATATTCACGGTTGGGTCTTTGAACAGCAGCGACGAGGGCTTGATCAGGATTCGCTCGTGCGGCGCCAGGCGCCGCGTGAAGATGTTGCCGCCACCGTGAATCAGGAGCAGGCCAGGCTGCTGGCCGGAGATGAAGCGGTCCATGAACTGGCCGAGTGGAAAGTGTATCTCCTTGTCGTTGCCAGTGCCGGTTTCGAACCAGATGTTGGTGGCGAACCATTCGTAGGCGAGCTGGCCGGTGGCGACCATAAAGACATGCTCGCGCACATCTACCGCCTGGCCCGGTTGCAAGGGCAGCGCCACGAGCTCACCAGGCCGGTCATCGGAGAAAGCGATATGCCCCGGCCCTTGCGCCTGCGCCATGATGAGCGGCAGGCCAGCGCGGAGACGTTTCCAGCCACCCTGTAACGGCAAGATACCGAGCCGGATTTGCGGGTCCATCCAGAGCAGCACATGGTGCGTGAAGTATACGCCGTCCTGCGCGTCGAGGTTCATCTCTGCGACCGGGACGTACAATCCTTCGATCTGGCAGGATGAGCGGCCAAATTGCAGCTTCGCCATATCCTTGATGGCCGGTAACTCGACCCAGCCCGAATCGCTGACTACGGCCTTGACATCAATCGCCGCGCCACAGGCCCGGCAGGTCAGTTCCGTGCCGCTTCCCTGCGCGCCACACCAGGCGCAGACATACGCGCGGGCCGCCTGCTGTCCCGGCAGGTGAATGGGCGGCGGCGGTGGCGGGACCGACATGGCAAACTCCTTGTTGCGAGTGACGAGTGATGAGTGACGAGTGATGAGTGGGTTCGCGTCGGCGCGGTGCTGACTTGCTGGCGCGGTGCTGACCGAACGCTACTCGTCACTCATTACTCGTCACTCATCACTCCGTTGTGTGATGCACATACATTGACTGGATGCCGACGCGGCCGGGGCCGGTCATGCGGGCCAGGTTCATGCTGGTGCCACCGAAGATGCCGGTGGTCAATTGCTGGCTCTCGACTGCCATCGTTACGCTGGAATCTTTATAGAGAAATGCGCCTGGCTCGATCAGGATGTTCTCGCCTGGCCCCAGCCTCCGCTCGAAGACGTTGCCATAGCCGTGCAGGATGAGTAAGCCCTGCTGGCCGCTAGTGACGAAGCGGTCCATGAACATCCCCTGCCCGCCGTAGAGGATGTTTCGCAGGCCCTTGATGCGGACGAAGGAGTAGCCGATGTTGTGCGAGGCGACGAGGAACGCATGTTCGCGCACATCGAGTTCCATGCCGGGATGGAGCGGCATCACCACCACTTCGCCGGTCGCGTCGCGCGAGAAAGCGACTCGCCCCGACCCACTGGCAATGCTGATGATGAAGGGCATGCCGGCGAGGACGCGCTTCACGCCACCCGGCAGTTGCATGGTGGACATCGGCACCTGCGGCTCTTTCCAGAGCAGCACATGGTGCTCGAAGTAGACCGCGCTGCCCTGTCCCAGCGCCATCTCGACAACCGGCACGATCTCGCCTTCCATCTGGCAGGTGCTGTTGCCGAAGTGGATTTCGGTCATGTCGCGCAGTCGCGGCGCCTCGCGCCAGCCGGAATCGCTGACCAAGTTGTGCAGGTCGAGCGGCGCGCCACACGCCGCACAGGTGAGGGCCTGGGGTGGGTTGATGCTCTGACACCAGTCACAGACGATGCGTTGTATCGGCTCCATTGCCACCTCTCTGCGATGTCGGCGGCGGGAACGCATCTCGCCACCGGCGGGCCAGGACGTTGGGGCGGGTTTACGCACAGGGTACATTATCGCGCTGGAATGGCAAGCTGTCGCGCCGCCGCGCCCACTATGAAGTACGCTACTCGCGATCAGATATTTCGCGGCGTGCGTAGTACCTTGGGGTCAGATTGCAGAGGAGTGTGCCGTTCCTTATCGCCGCCGGTCAGCCGTTGCGTCCGGCTGATACACGGACTCTGGGAAGCGGCGTGGGTGATAACAGCGTCCGTCGCGCATCCGGGCATAACGAGTCAGGACACGCCGGCTTTCCGCGAGGTGCAAAATCCGCGCCCGCTCGACCCGCCGGAGCCGCCAGATCACGGCGCCGTTGAGCGCGAGCACGACCAGCAACGCCAGCAGCCAACCGATCCCCAGCTGGGCAGCGAACACGGACGTGTTACCTCCTACGAGCCGGTTGCTCAGGTCTACAAATGCACCAGAGCATACGCAGCTGCCGTGCCAGCGTCACCGACCCGTTCACAGCCTTTTTACCGATCGTTGACCGAGTGCTTACGCCGCGCTCACAGCGCGTTCATAGTTCACGCCCATACTGGAACCAGTAGAACAGCGGGGTGAACGCTCCGCTGTGGCGGTGGGCAGGTCGTCCACCAGGCAAGCGCAAGGTAGCGTGACGAGGAGGTCACTGCAATGAATCTACGCACGATGTTCGGGAGCACCAGGACGAAGGTCGCGGCGGGTGTGCTGGCGGCGACGCTGACGCTCGGCGGCGGCGCGGCGGTCGCGGGCGCGCAGGCGCTCGCCGGGCCGGGCACGCCGGCGGCGGGCACGCCGACCACGAGCCAGCCAGCCACGCAAAATCGCTGCACCGTGTTCAACGCCAGGCTAGCGCAGAACCTCGGCATCAGCCCCGCCGCGCTGGTTTCGGCGGAGAAGACGACGCTGAACCAGTTGATTGACGCGCGGCAGCAGGCCGGCAAGATCACGGCCGCCCAGGCGCAGAATCTGCACGATCAGGTCAACAATAGGAAGGGGGCCTGCGGCATTGTCGCGAAGGCGCGCACGAAGGTGCGCGTCGCCGTGGGCGCAGTGCGGAAGAGTGAATTGCAGGCGGTCGCGGACGAGCTGAAGATTTCCGAGCAAGA
>DASUBC010000118.1:0-13669 GCA_035763465.1 Thermomicrobiales bacterium | reverse complement strand
GGCCCTCCGACGTTTTTGCTCAACACCTCGCGTATGTCTGCCATGCGTTACTCCTACCACATCAATATTCCCGGCTAGGAAGCGCCAAACGCCGCCTGTAGGACTTTTGGGGGATAGCGGCAGTGGTGGCGATGGCTTATTGTCTTTCCGTCATACGTTTACAGCCGTGCCCACGTCTCGTCATCAGGCGCCTGGCGCACCATATATCGAATCGGTCCACCGCGTGCTTCCCCCTGTGGGAACACCTATGGTGGCTGGTGCGAGTCAGCTCGCCGTGAGTTGACGCTCGCGGCCGGCCATTGGAGGAATCGCCAGAATTATGCCGTCTATCGTGCCATCCATCACGCGCCGCTGCTGGCGGCCCGCCGTTGTGGGCTTGCTCCTGGGGCTGTTGCTCGGCGTGCCGCTGCTCGCCCGCGTTCCCGGCGTGCACAGCGTCCGCGCCGCCGGTCCCACCATCACGGGGCTGCACGTCGCCGGCAATACACTCGTCAACGGCGCCGGCCAGGCGGTGCGGCTCTACGGCGTCAATCGCTCCGGTGCGGAGTTCGCCTGCGTGCAGGGCTGGGGCATCTTCGATGGCCCCGCCGACGACGCGTCGGTCGCCGCCATCGCCGCCTGGCAGGTCAACACTGTGCGCGTGCCGCTCAACGAAGACTGCTGGCTCGGCATCAACGGCGTGCCCGCCGCGTACGGCGGCGCCAATTATCAGCAGGCGATCGCCGGCTATGTCAATCGGCTCAACGCCGCCGGCTTCGCGGTCATTCTCGATCTGCACTGGACCGCGCCGGGCACGACGCTGGCGAACGGCCAGCAGCCGATGCCCGACCGCGACCACGCGCCGGCATTCTGGAGCCAGGTTGCGAACGCCTATAAGGGCAACAGCGCGGTCATTTTCGACCTTTTCAACGAGCCGTATCCCGATAGTAACCAGGACACCGACGCCGCCTGGCGCTGCTGGCGCGATGGCGGCAGTTGCGCCGGCGTCTCCTACACCGCCGCCGGGATGCAGGAACTGGTGAACGCCGTGCGCGGCACGGGTGCGACGAATGTCATCATGCTCGGTGGTGTCGCCTACTCCGGCCACCTCTCGCAATGGCTGACGTACCGGCCCAGCGACCCGGCCGGCAATCTCGTCGCTTCCTGGCACAGCTATAACTTCAGCGCGTGCAGCACGCAGGCATGTCGCGACGCCGAGATCGCGCCGGTCGCGGCGCAGGCGCCGCTGGTGGCCGGGGAGATCGGTGAGAACGACTGCGCGCACGGGTTCGTGGATGGGCTGATGGACTGGCTCGACGCGCACAACGCGAGTTACCTGGGCTGGACCTGGAATACCTGGAACTGCGGCAGCGGTCCCGCGCTGATCAGTAACTACGACGGCACGCCGACCGCGTTCGGCCAGGGCGTGAAGGACCATTTTGCCGCCCGCGCCGGTGCGCCGCCACCCACGGCGACACCGCCGCCGGGCGGTGGGCAGACCGTGGTTGACGACCTCAACGACTTCAGCCACATCACCGCACATTCAGCCAATCTCGGCTTCGACACGACGAATACCAGCGTCATCGGCAACGACCCATCGCGGCTGGTCCGCACCGCGATGACGCAGGAATGGGCGGTCTGGTCGCTATCTGGACTGACCCAGTTCAGCGCCACGACCTACTACTGGCCGTACGAGGCGTTCAGCCCGTTCACCTTCGCCGTCTCGCCGGATAACAACACCTATACCGCCGTCACCCCATCCAGCAACAATCTGGGCGGCGACTGGACCCGCGTAGATTACACGCTCACGCCGCCCGCCGGCACGAACTACGTGAAAGTGATCTTCCCGACGAATTCGGCCTACGCCTGGAACCCGGAGATCGGCCAGGTCAGGTACGCAAATAGTGGCGGCACGGCGACCACCACCCCGACCCCGGCGCCCAGTCCGACCAACACACCCTCGCCCACTCCGACGAACACGCCAACACCGGCGCCGACCAGCACGCCGACCGCCAAAGTCGCTGCTCACGTCACGGCGAAACTCGGCAATGTCTCCAACCAGGAGACGCAGTATCGCGTGCGGCTGTACAACGACAGCGCCACGCCGCAGAGCGGCCTGACCGTGCGCGTCTTCGTGGATCTGAGCGAACTCTTCGCGGCGGGGTTGAGCGGCGCCGATGTCGCCACGGCGAAATACTGGGACCAGTGCGGCGCGGTCGCCATCGGGCCGGCGCAGAACTGGCGCGCGGGTACGACGATCTATGCCATAGACCTCACCTGGCAGGGGTATACGTTCGCGCCGGGCAGTGCGTGCGAGGTGCAGTTCAGCATTCACCCATCCGGCTGGCAAGCCGTCTGGAACAGCGCCAACGACTATTCTTACCAGGGTTTGAACGGCGGCGCCTATCGCCGGACGGACCGGCTGCCGGTCTACCAGAACGGCGTGCGAGTCGCGGGCACCGAGCCGTAGCGGTCGCGTTCAGCATCCTGGCCAACCTGTAACCAGGCAAGCGGTAGCTCCGGAGCATACTCCGGAGCCACCGCTTGTATGTCCGAAATCGGACAGGAGTTGACACCGCCGCCGGTTCCCGCTACGGTGAGCCGGAACAAGCGTCATGGACACAGCGCGGCACCGCCGCAGGAGGCGCCAATGACCCAGGTCGTCACCCTCCCCCGCAGCACCCCCGAAGCGCAGGGTATCTCGTCGGACGCCATCAGCGCCTTCGTCAGCGCGGCGGAGCGCGACCTCGATGCGCTGCACAGTTTCATGCTGCTGCGCCACGGCCAGGTCGTCGCCGAAGGCTGGTGGGAGCCGTATCGCCCGGACGACCAGCACATGCTCTTCTCGTTGAGCAAGAGCTTTACCTCCACTGCGATCGGGCTGCTCGTGGCCGAGGGCCGGCTCTCGGTTGACGACCCGGTGCTGGCCTTCTTCCCCGGCGACGCGCCGCCGAATCCGAGCGCCAACCTCCAGGCGATGCGCGTGCGCCACCTGCTCGCTATGTCCACCGGCCACGCGACCGATACCATGGGGCCGATGACAGAGCAGCCAGATCGCACCTGGGTACAGGGCTTCCTGGCGCAGCCGGTGGAATACGCGCCCGGCACGCATTTTCTCTATAACACCGGCGCGAGTTATCTACTGTCGGCGATTGTGCAGCACCTGACCGGCGGCCGGATGCTCGACTATCTCCAGCCGCGCCTCTTCGCGCCGCTGGGCATCGCCAACCCGCGCTGGCAAACGTCGCCGCAGGGGATTGATACGGGCGGCTGGGGCTTGAGCATCACTACGGCCGATATCGCCGCCTTCGGCCAGCTCTACTTGCAGCGCGGCGTGTGGCAGGGCGCACGCCTCCTGCCGGAAGCCTGGGTTGACGCGGCCACCGCGCTCCAGACACCGAACGGCCCCTCGGCCAACCCCGATTGGGCGCAGGGGTACGGCTACCAGTTCTGGCGCTGTCGCCATGACGCCTATCGCGGCGACGGCGCTTTCGGGCAATTCTGCGTGGTCATGCCGGCACGGGACACAGTGCTGGCGATCACCAGCGGGCTGCGCGAGATGCAGCGAGTGCTCGATCTGGTGTGGGAACACCTGCTGCCGGCGCTGGGCGCCGCGCCGCTGCCGGCAGACAGTGACGCGCAGACTGCGCTCACCGAACGGCTGGCGTGCCTCCAACTCCACACGCCGCCGGGGCAGCCGCTCTCCCCAACGGCGGCCGGCGTGTCCGGCAAGACATTCACCGTGGCCGAGAACGCGGATCGGATTGACACGATTCGCTTCAACTTCGCCGCGGATGAGGCGCGGATCACCATCCACAACGACCGGGGCGAGCAACACCTCACGGCCGGCTATGGCGAGTGGCGGCGCGCCTCCACTGGCATCGGCCCGTTCGATCGGGCCACGCGCGCCAGCGCGCCGCGACAGGTGGAGCCTTGGACGGTCGCGGGGAGTGGCGCCTGGCTGGACGACGCGACCTACACTGCGAAAGTCTGGTGGCACGAGACGCCCTTTGCGCGCACGCTCATATGCCGCTTCGCGGACGATTGTGTGACTGTGGAGCAGCAGACCAACGTGGGTTTCGGCCCCACCGAACCAACACAACTGCATGGCCGGCTGGCGCCCTGAGCTCGTCACGACACTCGGAGGTTCCCATGTTCGACACTTACCTCGGCACGACCGGCGGCGTCTATCACCTGCACGACACCACGCTTATCCCGCTCGGGCTGGCGGACGAGCGCGTCTGGGCCATCCACGCCTGGCGCGACCAGGACGATGTCGCAATTCTCGCCGGCAGTTACGGCAATGGGCTGTATCGCAGTGCGGACGGCGGCCACACCTGGGCGCGCGTCGAGGCGGGGCTGACCGCGTCGGCCTTCCGCTGCCTCGGTCCCGACCCACAGCAACCAGGCGTGCTCCTGGCTGGCACGGAGCCAGCGCGTCTCTTCCGCAGCGCGGATGGCGGGCAGACCTGGCAGGAGCTGGCGGGGATCACGCAGATCGCCGGGCACGAGCAGTGGTATCTGCCCTACTCACCACGCGCCGGGGCCGTGCGGAACGTCTACGCCCCGCCCGGCGGCTCTGGCCGGCTCTTCGCCTCGGTCGAGGTGGGCGGGCTGCTGCGGAGCGGTGACGGCGGCGAGACCTGGGCGTGCGCGCCGGTGCTCGCCGACGACGATATACATTACATCACCGGCCACCCGGAGGCGCCCGACCTGCTCTATGCCGCGCTGGGCTATGCCTCGCTCACGCGCAGCGGGCGCGACGCGGCGATACCGCGCCTCGGGGGCATCGCGCGCTCACGGGACGGCGGCAAGACCTGGGCGAAATTGGAGACCGATTACACGCGCGCGGTGCTCGTTCCACCGTCCCGGCCCGACCTCGTCCTGGCCGGCCCCGCGCCCAGCGTGGGTCGCGAAGGACGCATCGTCGTCTCGATGGATGGCGGCGACACCTGGACGCCGGCCAGCGACGGTCTCGAAACACCAATGCCCGACATGGTGGAACTTTTCGTCGCCGCACCCGACGACTCCATCTGGGCGATCTGCTCCGGTGGCCGCCTGCTCCGCGCCGCCCCCGGCGAGTGGCGCTGGGAGGCGGTCTTGCCCGCCAGCGCCGGCCTCGCCGTCCAGTCGGTCGCGTTTGTCCCGCGCGGCGCATAACGGTCCTCTCCTGCCGGCCCCCGACCCACCGGCGGTGAGTACCCCGCCGTCGCCACGGGCGAGGGGAGCATAGACCTACCCGGCTAGCGCTCTTCCGGGCGCATGTTTTGCTACCGTTCCCCTTTTCCTCCCCTCGTCCGTGGGCGGGGCGAGGACGAGCAGCGGTGGCACGCGCGGTGCATATGTCGTTGTGCCGGTGGCCGACCTGGCGCCTGTGGTGTTACCGTCACCAATCCGCTACACCGCCCGTCTGGCCGGTAACTGGCTAGCCGGAGGAAGGCCCGATGGAGAGTACTGATTCACCCTTTCGACCCGGCGATCGGGTCCGCTGCATCGCCGCCACAGCCGCCACGCACGACGGTCTCGAACTCTATGGCCGGCTCGGCACCGTGCATCACGTCTCCGCCGGGGTAGATGACACGGGCCTCGTGCACTGGCAGGTGACGGTGGACTGGGACGGCATCGTCGCGCTGGCGCTCTTCCGTCACCCGGCGGCGGAACTGGCGCTCGCCGATGAGCCACAGGGGCCGTTCAACGAGGCGGGGCCACATTCGACAGCCCCTATCTCGTGAGCATAACCTGGGCGGTGTTTTGTAGCGTTGTGCGGCTGACAGCCGGTTGGCGCGCAGGCGGGACATTCCCCTTGTAACGCGGTAATGACACGCTGGCGCGCGGGAGGATGGGATGCTCTGGCTGATCATTATCATTGTGCTGGTCATTTTGCTGGTCGCGTCGGTGCCGGCGTACCCCTATAGCCGCGGCTGGGGCTATAGCCCGGTCGGTGGTGTCGCCGCGATCCTGGTGATTTTGATTCTGCTCTGGCTGTTCGGGGTCATCTCGATCAATGTGGGCGGGACGAACACGAGCGGCGGTGGTGTGCCAGCCACCCGCGTGACGGGTAGTCCATCGCGCTGATACGTCCGCCAGTCCAATTGTGGCGCGCCGGGGCAGTTCTCTAGCACGTCACCACGCCTTTGGGTAGGCGCTGGCAGTCATCTGGTGCAGGCCCAGGAGACAATCCATGAAGACAAAGCCGCCTCGACGGCGATCGCGCCGGGGAAGGAAGACCGCGCCGCAGCGGCCGAATGCGCGCCCGCCGGACGTGAGCAGCGCTGCGCTCAGGCGGCTCGCGCGAGAACGGCTCGGCTATGCGCGGTTGCGTCCGGGCCAGGAGGCCGCCCTCACGGCGGTCATCGCCGGTCGGGACACCCTGGCGGTGCTGCCCACCGGCGGGGGGAAGTCGGCCATTTACCAGCTCGCGGGGCTACGCATCCCTGGTCAGACAGTCGTTATCTCGCCGTTGCTGGCTCTCCAGCGCGATCAGGTCGAAACAATCGCGGACGCGGACATTGGCGGGGCGGTCCAGGTCAACTCCGATGTGGACGCCAGCGAGCGACACGCGGCGCTTGACGCATTCGCCAGGGCCGAGCGGGAATTTCTCTTTGTCGCGCCAGAACAGTTCGCCAACGAGACATTACTCGAACGTCTCCAGCAGGTCCGGCCAGCACTCTTTGTGGTTGATGAGGCACATTGTATCAGTGAGTGGGGACACGACTTCCGGCCCGCCTATCTCCGCCTGGGCGCCGTTATCGAGGCGCTCGGCCATCCCACCATTCTGGCGCTGACGGCGACCGCCTCACCGGTGGTACGGGATGAGATAGTCACGCGCCTCGGGATGCGTGATCCCCAGGTGGTGGTACGGGACTTCGACCGGCCGAATCTCTGGCTCCGGGTCACCCGGTTCGAGGACGAGGCGGCCAGGGACGAGGCGCTCCTACAGCGGGTCATCGCCGCGCCCAAGCCAGGCATCGTCTACACCGCAACGCGCCGCGAGACGGAGGAGTTGGCCGGCGTGTTGGCCGGGCATGGCGTGCGCGCGGTCGCCTATCATGCCGGCCTCCGTACGGAGGAGCGCGAGGCGGCCCAGACCGCCTTCATGGACGATACGATCGAGGTCATTGTGGCGACCATCGCGTTCGGCCTCGGCGTGGACAAGCCAAACGTGCGCTTTGTCTATCATCACCGGATCAGTGACGCCCTCGACGCCTACTACCAGGAAATTGGCCGGGCTGGACGCGACGGCGAACCGGCCGAAGCCTGGTTGTGCTACCGCTCGGCTGATCTTGGCCTGCGCCGCTTCTTTGCCGGCAGCGGACGGGTAGATGCCGCCCAAATAGCACAGGTAGCGGGGGCGGTGCAGGAGCAGGATGGCGCAACGGACAGCGATACGCTACGGGCGGAGACGAACCTGTCGGTGGCGAAGGTGACAGCGGCGCTCACGCACCTTGATGACGCCGGCGTTATCGCCATTCTGGTCAACGGAGACGCAATCGCCAGCGAGGATACCGCTACGCTGGCTGAGAATGTGGCCGCGGCAACCGAGGCAGAGGAATGCCAGCAGGCGTTCGAAGCATCCCGGCTGGAGATGATGCGCGGCTATGCCGAGACGCGCGACTGCCGGCGCGCGTATCTGCTCAACTACTTCGGCGAGCCATTCGAGGGGCCCTGTGGGCACTGCGACAACTGCGAGGCGGGGAGCGCCGCCATCGGCACGGCGGGCGAGCAGCCGTTCCCGCTGAACAGCTGTGTACGCCATCAAGCCTGGGGAATGGGCCGGGTCATGCGCTACGAAGGCGACAAACTCGTCGTCCTGTTCGACGCGGTGGGATACAAGACGCTGGCGCGCGACCGGGTCATTGATACCGGGCTGCTGACTGCGGTTCGCGAGCGGGACGCCTCTTGAGGACGCTGGTGGAGGCGCCTCGGCCAGTCTCAAAAGATTCCGTTGTAGACGGCGCACGAACGGCAGATGGCTGGTGGTTCGTCCGAGTCGAGCTGTTCACGGAAGGCGGCGAAGGCGGCGCTGTCCCAGACTGCCTCAGCGCCCCGCTCGGCCATATTGCCGAAGTTCAGACGATCGGGCGTGGAGACCATGCAGCACGGCATGGCATAGCCCTGATAACTGAGGTAGGCACTCTTCCACGGCCAGCTACAGCGCTGACGTCCGGGCGTGCCGGGCGGGTGCGGGCGTAGCTGGGTGCGTGGCAGACGCAACGTCACGCCGAGTTCTTGCGCGACCGCGCGCGCTTCACCAAAGTAGCGCGCAATGCGGCCGGGGTCTTCCTTCAGCAGCGTCTGCGCTTCGACAAACTCATGCATCGGCTGATAGCGCTCGGGCAGGCTCGCCTCGCCGAAGTCATGCGCGAGGTGCTGCACGAAAAGCGCCGTGAAAGACCAGCGATGAGCCAGGCGCACGAGGTCGGGGAGTTCGTGCAGGTTCTGCCGCATGATGACCGACACCATTTCCAGGCGGGGCCAGGTGGACCCGAGCCGGCGGCGCGCATCAAGTAGCAAGGCCAGATTGTTCAGCACCCGGTCCAGCCGCGACCGCACGCGGATGCGGGCGTAGGTCTGCGGAGTCGCCCCGTCAATCGAAACATGGAGCCGCGCCAGACCGCTGGTCACACAACGCTCAGCACGCCGAGCATTGAGCAGCGTCAGGTTCGAATTCGTGCTGACTGTAATCCCCTTCGCGGCGGCGTAGGCGACCATATCGAAGTAGCGGGGATGCATCATCGGCTCGCCAAGGCCCTGGAGATGGAGTTCGCGCATCCCGGCGAACTGGTCAACCAGGCTGGTGAAGCGCTCGAATGGCATGAACGCGGGCGGGCCGTACGGCGGCCCATCGGTGCGAAACTGGATCGCGCACATCTGGCAGCGGAGGTTGCACTGGCCCACTGGTTCGATCTGGACGAATGCTGGCAAATCCATACTGGTCTCGACTTCCCGGCCGGACGCTGGCCGGCACGGCTATCTCACCGTGTGCCGGACTATATCGCCTGAAGCAGGTGCGCGGCCCCCACCAGGATCCGACACGGGCGCCGGTGGCCGGCTCAGGCGGCGGCCACCCCACGAGCGTGCCCACCTGCGCGCAAGTTCGCGTCTGCCGCCGCGCTCGCCACTTAGAACGGTGCGCGCCCGCCTCGCTCGCGCTCGTCGCGAACCTCCTCGCGATCTGAGGCGTGGCGGAGGGCCAGGCGAGGGTCGTCTACCACGCCAGACTCCGTCACTTCGCCGGTCGGTTCCTGGTAGGTTGGTGTGTCGAGCGTGCGCGGTTCCGGGGCCACTGCCGCGCTGTCCTGGGGTTCCTCGACACTCGCCAGAATCTCGTTCGGCAGCACGTCGAGCGCCTCGCTGATCCGCGAATGCGCGGCGAGGTCGAGTTCGGTCGAGCGCCCGGCGTAGACGCTCTCGGCAGTTGCGGGGTCGAGACCAGCCTGGCGCGCGAACTCGTCAACGGTCCAGCCGCGCGCGTCAACGAGCGGCTGCACCTGCAAGGTGATCTTCATGCGGTGCTCCTCGGTGAGGGCGCGGCTGCCGGCGGGCGGTCCGCGCCGCGCTCACGCTGTCCAGTCCAGAAACCTTCACGGAAGGCCCGTCGGCAGGCTTCTTGCAGACCCGTCTCGTTCGCCTCCGCCTGGAGTGCTTGCGTGCAAATCTCGCGCAGACCTCCTTCCCACTCTTCCGCGAAGAGGGCGTCAATCGTGGCGGCCATGCCGGCATTCTCGCGCCCCTCGGCGGCCGTCTCGGCGCCGCCCAGGTCCACATGTTTGAGTTCAGTCTCGCTGATCTGGCGTTCCATCGGGTCTCCTTTCCGGGCAAGCGCGGCGCCTCCGGCAAAGTCATGCACTATGCCCTTCATGCGCCCCTCCTTCAATAGCGCGCATGATGCCGCGCACTGGCGCAGGAAGCGTGCCAGCCTTAACGGAGGTCGCGGCGCACTGGCTCAAGCGAGCGTCGCCTGGTCAGGCACTTCGTTGTTGGCAAGCGTCGCGACATCGGAGAGGTGCGTCAACGGCGAGGGCGCCAGCGGCGATTGGCTCTGCCAACCGGTTTGGGCGATGTCGCCGGCGGGGCCGGTCGGCTTTGGCAGCAGACGGTTCACAAGCGCCAGGGCGCGGGCGGTGAGTCGCGGACTGAGTGCATTCGCCAGCGCGGCGGCCCGGGCGGGCAGGGTAATCGTGAGCGCGGGATCGCCACGGCGGCAGGCTTCGACGATCTGACGGGCGGCCCGGTCGGCGGCGATCGTCAGTCCGGGCAGCGCATCGGCGAGCGCGAACCAGGCATACTCGGCACGGTGCCGCCCCTTGATGAGCACGTTCGGCGGCGAGCCGGTCCGCATCAGGCCAGGACAGACCGTCGTGATGAGGATGTTGTCCCTGGCGAGTTCGGCGCGCATTCCGTCCGACAGACCGACGAGCGCGAACTTGCTCGCCGAGTAGGGCAGGAGATGGGGGACGGCGATCAGCCCGCCAATCGAGGCGATATTGACGACACGTCCACCGCCCTGGCGGCGGAAGTGGGGCAGCGCGGCGAGCATCGTGTAGAGCGGCCCGTGGAAGTGGACGTCCAGCGCGTTGTCGAAGTCGGCCAGGCCCAGGTGCTCGACCGGGCCACTGCTGATGACGCCAGCATTGTTGACGAGGACATCGAGCGTGCCGTAGTGCTCGATAATACGCGCGACCGCCGCCTGGACGTCCGCACGGTCGCGCACATCGCAGATGATGGTCAGCACCTCGGCGCCGCGCGCGGTGAGTTCGCGCGCGGCGCGATCGAGTTCGGCACGGTCGCGTGCGAGGAGCGCCAGGCGCGCGCCTTCCTGGGCAAACTCGCGGGCGAGCACCAGGCCGAGGCCGCGCGAGCCGCCGGTGATGGCGACCGTCCGGCCGTGGAAACTGTACTGGCGCGCGTCGTGGCGCTGGCGGGCGCGCAGGGCGAGCGCCGCGCCGAGACCGGCGGCGGCGCTGATAGCGAATGTCCGGGCGCGGGGCATGGGGCACTCCTCTCAGCAGCAGTAACAGGGTCAGGGCGTGAGCACGACCTTGATACAGCCATCTTCCTTGTTTCTGAAGATGTCGTAGCCGTGTGGCGCTTCGTCCAGCGACAGGTGATGCGTGATGATGAACGATGGGTCAATCTCGCCCCGCTGAATGCGCTCCAGGAGCGGGCGGAGATACCGCTGCACATGCGTCTGGCCCGACTTGATGGTCAGCCCCTTGTTCATCAGCGCGCCGACCGGGATTTTGTCGGCAAAGCCGCCGTACACTCCGGCGACGGAGACCGTGCCGCCCTTCCGGCAGGTCTGGATCGCGGCGCGGAGGGCGTGCGGCCGGTCGGTTTCGAGTCGCACCGCCTGCTTGGCCTTGTCGTAGATGTCGGCGGCGGGAGTGTAGCCGTGAGCCTCCATCCCAACGGCGTCAATGCAGGCGTCCGGCCCGCGCCCGCCGGTCGTGTTCTTAAGATGGTCGGCGATGTCGCCGATATTCAGCCTGGACGTGTCGAGCATCTCGGCCTTGCTGTGCTCGTTCGCGAGGCGCAGGCGTTCCGGCACATCGTCAATGGCGATGACCCGTTCCGCGCCCAGCAGGTACGCGCTCGCGATGGCGAACTGGCCGACCGGGCCGCAGCCAAAGACCGCGATCGTGTCGCCCGGCTGGATCGCGCAATGCTCCGCCGCCATATAGCCAGTCGGAAAGATGTCGGAGAGGAAGAGCACCTGGTCGTCGGAGAGTCCCTCCGGAATCACGATCGGGCCGACGTCGGCGTAAGGCACGCGCACGTACTCGGCCTGGCCGCCAGCGTAGCCGCCGAGCATATGGGAGTACCCAAAGAGGCCGGCCGGCGAGTAACCCCAGAGCTCCGCCGCCAGCTTGGCGTTGGGGTTGGTGTTGTCACAGAGCGACCACAGCCCACACTGGCAGAAGAAACAGTGCCCGCACGCGATGGGGAAGGGCACGACAACGCGGTCGCCTTTCTTGAGGTTCTTGACCCCGGCGCCGACCTCCACCACTTCGCCCATGAACTCGTGACCGAGAATGTCGCCCTCCTTCATCGTGGGGATGTAGCCGTCATAGATATGCAGGTCCGAACCGCAGATTGCGGTCGCCGTCACCCGCACGATCGCGTCGCCCGGATCGCGAATCTCCGGGTCCGGCACCGTTTCCACGCGGACATCGTGTGAGCTATACCAGCAGAGTGCGCGCATGGTGAACCTCTAGTGATAAGTGATGAGTGGACTTTGGTCAGGGTGATGCCTGGCGGGTGGGCGCGGCGCCGCTGCGAGGTTGCGCCGAATGAATTCGGCGCGAAGGGCTGCGGCCACGAAGTCCCTAACGGGACTGGGTTCATTGCAATGCCGGGGCGGGCTGCTGGCGCGGGGGGAGGCCAGCCCGCCCCGCTCGCCAATCATTGACTCGCATTGCTGTCGGAACCGGAGCGCTTCGAGCGCCGGTTCGTTGTGCCGGCCTGACCGCCGCGCGTCGGCCCGGAGTGAACTGGTTTGGGTCGCCGCTGATCACCTTTTTCGGCGCCCGGCCCCTGGCCCAGCTGGTCAGTCTTGCCGGTGTCACCGCCGTACTCGCCCTTGGGGTCGGCACGGGCATCGCGGTTGTCGTCACGCTGCGCTGCCATAATGGTCTGCTCCTTGTCTCTTAACTACTGCTCAGTGAGGTAGGCCGGGTGACCGGCTCCGCTGGAGACAGGCGCAGGAATCGTGCCGACGTGCGCGGGCGCTGACGGTGACGTCGCCAGCGCCACAACTGCCCGTCCGGAAGAGTGACCTGGCGTTCATGCACCTTGACTGCCTCGCACACCCCCTGCTAGTGTGCGGTTGCCGGGCGGGCTGCCGCGCGGACGCCGCCCGACCGCCTGACGCCGATGGCCTTTCGGGGTTGTCGGGGTCTTGCCGGCAATGGACTGGCGCGCGATCAGGCAAGCAGGAGCATGATGGTCACCGACGAAGCAATCCGCCGTGCCCTGGCACAGGGGCACACCATTGACATCACCACGACCGGGCGGCGCAGCGGCCAACCCCGCCGGAAGGAGATCGTCTTCCACAATATCGGTGGGCGGCTCTATATCAGCGGCACCCCACGCCCGCGCAAGCGGGACTGGCTCCGCAATCTGGAGGCCGATCCACACCTCACCTTCCATCTGAAAGGCGACGTGCAGGCCGACCTCCCGGCGACCGCGCGCGTCATCGAGGACGAGGCGGAACGGCGGACGATCCTGGCGCAGGTCGCGCGAAACTGGGGTCGCGATGACGTCGAGGAGATGGTGCGCTACAGCCCGCTGATCGAGGTTACGCTGCGGCGAGTCGAGAGTAGAGAGTAGAGAGTAGAGAGTGGTTACGGCCGCCACTGTGCCTGGCTGCTGGCGCAGTGGTGATAGCCGGTAACTCCCTACTCTCGACTCGCTACGGCGAAGTTACGAAACTGCCCGCGATGCCATCTATGAGCGGGGCGACGCGATCATAATCTTGCGGCAACATGAAGCCGTTCGCGTTGTAGAGCCACGGCCCATCGAGGAAATAGATGCGGATGATGATCTCGGTCATCCCTTCGTCGTTGGTGTGCTGGAAGACGCGGCGGAACGCGCGGTGCGGGCCAACGTTCACCTTGTCCAGGCTCATGAGCTTGTAGTTCGGCAGCTGCCGCACCTGGCTGTCAATCACCGCGTCGGCCTGGTCCAC
>DASUBC010000117.1:0-4225 GCA_035763465.1 Thermomicrobiales bacterium | reverse complement strand
ACATGATCCAGGTGAAGGTGATGTGATTGACGAGCATCAGCACCAGGTAGTAGCCCGCGAAGCCGGCCACCGAGTACGAGCCGACGCTGCCGCCACTCGCGCGGGCGACCGTGGACCAGATGACGAGGTAGATGACCGGCTCCAGCACCGTGCCGAGCAGCCAGATCAGCGCCGACGCGCGGTACTGCAACTGCGTGGCGAAGGTCACGCGGAACTGCGCCTGATAGACCGCGAGTAACGCTTTCACCGGGCCACCGTCTCCAGGTCGTCCGTAGGCACGTTCGTTGGCGCAATCGCCTGCGACTGGTTGAAGACCTGCTCGATGACTTCCTCGATCGGTGGGTCTTCAACGGTCAGGTCGGTGACTGGCAGCTCGGCCAGCAGGCGCGCGGTGACGGCGGCGGTGTCATTCTTCGCGACGCGCAACGTCACGCGCCCCTCGTCGTAAGTGACGACCTCGCCATACGCCCGTAGCGCCGTCTCGGTCGCCTGCCGCGCCAGTTCGACAATCACGGTCTTGTGCGGCGAGAAGCGGCCGATCAGCCCCTCCAGGTCGCCGTCGTAGAGGAGCGTGCCGTGGTGGATGACGATGACGCGGCGGCAGAGCGCCTCGACATCGGCCATGTAGTGGCTGGTCAGCAGCACGGTCGCGCCGTGGCGGCGGTTGTACTCGGCGATGAAAGCGCGAATACGCCGCTGCGCGGTCACGTCGAGACCGAGCGTCGGTTCGTCCAGAAAGAGTACTTGCGGACGGTGCAAGAGCGCCGCCGCGACTTCGCACTTCATCCGCTCGCCGAGCGAGAGGTTGCGGACTGGCTTGCGCAACAGCGGCGCGAGGTCGAGCAAGTCGGTCAGTTCATCGAGCGTGCGCTGGTAGTCGGCGGCCGGCAGCCGGTAGATGACGCGGTTCAGCTCAAACGAATCGAGCGCCGGAATGTCCCAGCCAAGCTGGTTGCGGTTGCCCATCACCAGCGTAATCTGGCGCAGAAACGCGCGCTCGCGCTGCCACGGCGTGTACCCTAGCACCGCGACTTCGCCAGAGGTAGGGTGAAGCAGCCCCGAGAGCATCTTCAGCGTCGTCGTCTTGCCCGCGCCGTTCGGCCCCAGAAAGCCGACAACTTCGCCCGGCGCGACGGTGAAACTGATGCCGTCCACCGCCGCGACCGCGCGCGACTTCCGGCGCACCAGGCTCTTCAGCGCCGCTAGTGCCCCCGCCTCGCGCTCGTAGACCGTGTATTGCTTCCGCAGGTCACGAACCTGCATCACCGCTGGAGTAGAAGCCATACGCACTGCCAATCCAGGTCACTGAGAACGATTTCAACGCAGAGAGCGCAGAGAGGAATGAGATTGTTGAGGCTGGCGTGGCAGTTCTCGGCCAATCATATAGTGGCGCCACCGCGCCTTTTCTCTCGTTTCCACTCTGCGGTCTCTGCGCCCTCTGCGTTAAGAATCCATCTCTCTCAGCCTTGTGTCGCCGCCGCGCCGTGGGTGGGGATGTTGCCGGTGTCGAAGAGGGCGGTGGCTTCGTCCACGCGGGTGGCGAACTCGGCCAGGGCGGCGCGCACCGGGCCGGGCGTCGTCATGTCTACGCCGGCGCGGCGCAGCAATTCGATGGAGTAGTCCGCGCCGCCGCTCGCCAGCAGGGTCAGATAGCGTTCGATGGCGGGCTGGCCTTCCTCGCGGATGGCGCGGGCCAGCGCGATTGCCGCGCAGAGGCCCGTGGCGTACTGGTAGACGTAGAACCCCCGGTAAAAGTGCGGGATGCGCGCCCAGCCGATGCCGGCGGCGTCGGTCAGTTCGACCGTTGGGTAGTACAGGGCATAGAGCCGACGCCATTCGCTGGTCAGCCCTTCGGCGGTCAGCGGGGCGCCCGCTTCGACTTGCGCGTGGGTCCAGCGCTCGAACTCCGCGTACATGGTCTGGGCAAAGACCAGGCTGCGGGTGTCGTCGAGGAATTGCGCGAGGACGGCGAAGCGCTCGGTGTCGCTGCCCGCGCGGTCGAGCAGATGCCAGGTCAGCAGCGTCTCGTTGACGGTCGAGGCGACCTCGGCGACGAAGATCGTGTAGTGAGCGGTGACGTACGGCTGCGCGGCCAGGGAATAGAAACTGTGCATCGCGTGGCCGGCTTCGTGGATGAGGGTGTAGAGGTCATCGCGCGTGCCCGACCAGTTCATCAGGATGTAGGGGTGCGCGCCATAGGCGCCAACACTGTAGCCACCTGAGCGCTTGTTGGCCGTCTCATGCACGTCTACCCAGCGGCCGGCGGTCAGGCCGCGCCGCAGGTCGCCGGCATACCGCTCGCCAAGCGGCGTCAGGGCATCTACCGCGCGCTGCGTCGCCTCGGGGAAGGTCAGCTTGTTGAAGGCGAGTTCAGCCAGCGGTACGTTGAGGTCGTACGGCGCCAGGTTGTCCACGCCGAGGACGCGGCGGCGTAGGTTGAGATAGCGGGTGAAGGCCGGCAGCGCCTCGTGAACCGCCTCGATCAGCGCGTCGTACACTGGCACTGGGATGTTGTTGTCGAACAGCGCCGCCTGCACCGCCGAGGGATGGTTGTGCGCCCGCGCATAGAAGACGTCCTTACGGACCGACGTGCCGTGCAGCGCGGCCAGCGTGTTCTTGTGCGCTTCGTAGGCCGCCGCCAGCTTCTCCGACGCTTCCTGCCGGGCGGGGCGGTTGCGGCTTTGCAGGATGCGCGCCACGCGGGCCTTGGTCAGTTCGATCTCGTTGCCTTCTTCGTCGTGCCCGGCGCCATACTTCAGGTCGGCGTTGTCGAGCGCGGTGAAGGCGCTCTGCGGCCCGCGCGCCACGTCGCCGGCGGCGGCGAGCAGCGCTTCGATTTCCGCCGAACGGACGTGCGGCCGGCTGCGGTCAATATCTTCCAGGTTGTGCCGGTGTTGCGCCAGCGCCGGGTCATCTAGCCACGCGCGCAGCTCGGCTTCGGGAATGGCGAGGATTTCGGGCGTCAGGAACGCGGTGGCCTCGCCAATTTCGGTCGCCAGCGTCGCGATCCGGTCGAAGCGGCCGAGCGCGTCCGCGTCGGCGGTATTCTCATCGCGGCGGAGCATGGCGTAGACGTAGAGGCGCTCCAGTCGCTCCTCCAGCGCGGCCGAGCGATCGAGCAGCCGCGCCAGCGCCGCCACCGATTCGCCGGCCGTGCCGCGCAGCGCCACGACCTCGTCGCGCAGGTCGCGCACGCGCTGCACGTCCCCGTCCCAGTCGGCCTCGCTCTGGTAGAGCGCGCTCACATCCCAGGTCTCCTCGACCGGTACCTGATCGCGCGTCGGAATCGTCGCCAGTGCCATCTCATCCTCCTTTATCATGTCCCAATCTGCCCGCATTCTGCGGGGAATTGCTCGCAGTAGGGGGTGTCGCCGGGGAAGCGGTGGCGGTTTGCCGCGACCCAGCGATAGGCGCGTTCTTGCGCCTGGCGCACGCCGGGGACGGTATAGAACCACAGCGGCAGCGGTGCGCCCAGCGCGACCGCCAGCGCCAGGTTCGCGGCGGCGGCGCCAGGGAAGACCCAGCCATCGGGTGTGACGGCCCAGACCGAATGCTCGCACTGAGCGACGGTCAGGTGATGTGCTGCCGGCAGACCCGGTTGCTGGAAGGGGCGCGCCGTGACGCGCTTCCGGTGGTCCAGCGCGCGTAGGAGGCGCACCGTCCGGGTGCAGAAGTCGCACGAGCCATCGAAGATGAGCAGCACGCGCTCCGGCGTCGCCCCGAAATGCAGGCGCGCGGCGGCGATGCCCCAGCCACCGGCCAATCCCAGTCCTGCCAGGCTCAGCAGCCTGCTCATGCGGATCATCGCGCGCAATGCTCCTTGCCGGCCCGTTCACGCCAGGCCAGCCAGCCGGCCACAATTTGCCGATCGTGAGGGAACGCAGGCGCGGGTAGCGCGTCGAGTGGGAAGAAGGCCAGTTCAGTCAGGTCATCGCCCGCGCCGAGCGTGCCGCTGACCTCGGTGGCGGCATAGGCCGCCAGCGCCACCGGCTCACCCGCCGCCGAGTACAGTCCGAGCAGGTGCTCAATCCGCACGTCCAGACCGGTCTCCTCGCGTGCCTCGCGCGCCGCCGCATCTTCCACACGCTCGCCCCGGTCCACGAAGCCAGCCGGAAAACTCCACTTCCCCGGCTCGCGCGTCTCCGGTCCCCTCCGGCCCATGAGCAGCCGGTCGTCGCGCGCGATCAGCACGCAGACGGCCAGTTTCGGGTCTTCGAAATAGACC
>DASUBC010000116.1:0-4159 GCA_035763465.1 Thermomicrobiales bacterium | reverse complement strand
ACCTGCTAACTTGCAACAGCGTCAGCCCACCTTCGCCGACTCGCTCATCGGATGCTGCGCCAGATAGCCCGCGACCGCCGCCGCGATGCCCGGCGGGTCCATCAGCGCCAGCGCGTGCTCCGCGTTCGGCAGCACCAGCGTTTCGGTCTGCGGCACCCACTCTTTGAGAATCTGGTGAACTTTCTGCGCCCGGATCGGGCTGTGCGCGCCCAGAATCGAGAGCACCGGCGCCTTCAAGCGCGCCGCGTCCGCGCGCGTAAAATTCCAGGCATACGCCGCCGGCATCTCGACATTGAGGAAGGTGCCGGCATCCCTGACCGCCTGCTCGAACTCGCCCGTCGCTGTCAGAAAATCGAGCACTTCGCGGAAGGCATCGCCCGCGCGCGTCTCCAGGAAGGCCGTCAGCGCGCCGCGCGCGTCACCTGACGCGTAAATCTGCTGCACGCGCTCCATGCCCGCACGGAACTGCTTCTGTGACTCGACCGCTTCCGGTCGCCCGGCCGACTCCGCCTTCGCCACCGCGCCCATGATCGCCGGCTCCATCAGCACCAGATCCTGCACCATCTCCGGCGCGTCAAGCGCGAGCTGGATGCCGATCACGCCGCCGAGCGAGTGCCCGACAACGTGGACTTTCTCCACTCCGAGATGGCCCAGCAGCGCCCGGCAGTCCGCGACCTGATCGCCGATTTGCGCCCGGCCCTCCGGCTTCGAGCTACCTGCGAAGCCGCGCCGGTGATAGTTGATGACCTTGTAATGGTCGGTGAGGCCCGGCTCCTTCGCCATCGGCCGGTTTTCGTCGGGCAGCAGGCCGCCGTGCAGGAGCACGACCGGCTCCCCACTGCCGTAGACCTCATACTCTAACTCAACGCCGTTGACCTTCGCCCGCTCCATCTGTTGTCTTTCCTTTCGCTACCTGTTTGGAAGACCGGCACGCCGACCCGGCGTGCCGTCGAGGATGCCGGCGGGGACCAGGTTGCCGGCGGCGCGATATTCGACAGCCTTAATACGCCACTGTCGTGGCGGTTGTTTCGCACGGTGGGACAGAAATATAATCTGCGGCGGTATCGTACATTAGGCGGAACGTGTGGGGAACTCGACGCGCTGACAGGTACGACCGCGCGCTGGTTCTCAGGACGACCATCACCGCCGACGACCGCTTGTGTGCGCCGCCAGCGAACGCCGTGGCAGCCGTGCTGCCCGGCGACTGTCGCGAGCGCGCGGACGGGCTGGCGACAGAATGCAGTACACCAGGCGGCGAAGGAGCCAGACGTGAATGACGATCATCAACCCGACGCACCCGACGGGGTAAGTACGTCCGTCGTAGCCGGCGTCGTGCAGCTCCCGCCCGAAGACGAAGATGCCTGGGAGGCCGCGCCGGAGGGAACTGTCATGCCGCCGGCCGAAGAGCAGGTCGGCAGCGGTTGGAACGCGCGCGGCATCCTGCTCGGCCTGCTCGCCCTAGCGATCATTATCGGCGGCCTGCTGTTCATCTACTGGGGCGCGTTCCACATTGTCTGAGTCCGTGTCACCGGCGCGGGAAACGCTACAGGGAGAACGAGCGCGATGAACGATTCATTCGCCCGGTGGGGCGCGGCGATGGTGAAACTGCGCTGGTTCGTGCTGATCTTCTGGATTATACTCATCCCTATCGCCGGAGGTCTCGGCGCGTCGAAAGCCTCGTCGGTGCTCAAAGGCGGCGGCTTCTTCAGTCCCGGCTCGGAATCGGACAAAGCCGCCGCCATTCTTGCCAGCGACTTCAACGCCGCCGCCAACAACAACGCGCTAATCGTCTTCCACTCCAATAAACTGACGGTGGATGACAGCGCCTTCCAGCAGTCCGTCACCGACACGACTACGCGTGTCCAGGGTGTAGACGGTGTCAGCAGCATCGCCAGCTACTACAAGACACACGATAACGGCCTCCTCAGCGCCGACAAGCACACGACACTCATGGTCGTCACGCTGAAAGGCACTGAGGACGATGCCTCCAAGAAGGTGCCCAAACTCCATGACCAGCTGCCGCACGACAACGCGGACATCGTGGCCTATGTCACGGGCGCGCCAGCGATCAACCACGCGCTCGAAAGCACCATCGAAGAAGACCTGACCCGCTCGGAGCGGTTCACGATTCCGATTATCGTCATCCTGCTGCTCCTGGTCTTCCGAACGGTCATCTCGGCGGCGATCCCGCTGGTGCTCGGCGCCAGCAGCGTCGTCACGGCCATGGCGCTGATCTACCTGATTGGGTCGCACAAAGACCTCTCGATCTTCGCCCTCAGCACGGCTTCGATGATCGGGCTGGGACTCGGTATTGACTTCTCACTGATCGTCGTCAGCCGCTTCCGCGAGGAGCTGGCGGCGGGACGCGACACGAAATCGGCCGTCGCCATGACGCTGGCGACGGCCGGCCGCTCGATCACCTACTCCGGCCTCACCGTCATCCTCGGAATGCTCGTCCTGACACTGATGTTCAACCTCATCCTCGTCCGCTCGATGAGTTTCGCGATCATGCTCGTCGCGATGACCGCGCTGCTCGCCGGCCTGACCTTACTGCCGGCGCTGCTCGGCATCCTGGGCCGGCGGATTGACTGGCTGCCGGTGCTGCCGAGGCCGAAGGTCTCGCGTCCTGGTCACGCCGGTTTCTGGTATCGCCTCAGCCACGCGATCATGCGCCACCCGTGGGTCTGGCTGCTCGTCTCGCTGGCTCTGCTTCTCGCCTTGGCGATCCCGGTGAAAGACATCAAGCTCTACGGCGCGACGCCGCAGGTACTGCCCGACACCAATGAAGCGGTGGTCGGCTATAACCTCCTCAGCAGCGCCTTCGGCGCGAACACGCTGACGCCGATTCAGCTGGTGGTGGAGACCAGCGCCACGAAGGATGGTGTCTGGCAGACGAGCACGCTGGACGCTATCGGGAAACTGCAAGACGCCATCAAGACCGATCCACGGGTCCAGTCAGTCTCCTCGGTGCTCACGCTCGCGCCCGACACACCCCACGACCAGTTGCACTCGACGATCACCGGCAATCAGAATCTCGCCGGCGCAGTAACGCAATATGTCAACGGCGACGGCACAACTGCGGTCATCAACGTCGTACCCAAAACCGACCAGTTCCACACCGATCATCAGCAGCTCGTGCGCGACCTCCGCTCGACCATCGTGCCCGGCGTCACCGAGATGCACCCGTTCACGGTCCAGATCGGCGGCCAGGCAGCCAATTTCGTGGACCTGCGCGACACCATCTACGACCGCTTCCCGTTCCTGGTCGCCGCCGTTCTCGGCCTGACCTTTCTGCTGCTGATGATGTTCTTCCAGTCGCTGGCGCTGCCGCTGAAGGCCATCCTGATGAACCTGGCGTCAATCATGGCGACGTATGGCGTGCTGGTGCTGGTCTTCGTGCATGGCATCGGCATCCAGGTCTACGGTGTTGACGCGATCGGCGCGCTCAGTGTTGTGACACCGGTCATTCTCTTCGTTATCCTCTTCGGCCTCTCGACCGACTACGAAGTCTTCATGCTCTCGCGCGTCAAGGAGTTTTATCACCACACGGGGAACAATGAGGAGGCGGTCGCGACCGGCCTGGAGACGACCGCGCGCGTCATCACCGCCGCCGGGCTGATCCTGATCGGCACTTTCGGCTCGTTCAGCCTGGCGCGCGTCATCTCGCTCAAGGAAACTGGGCTGGGGCTGGCCGTCGGCGTGCTGCTCGACTCGACGATCGTCCGCATCATCATGGTGCCGGCCACGATGCGGCTGATGGGCAACGCCAACTGGTATATGCCGGGCTGGCTGAAGAAGATTGTGCCCGAACTGCGCGAAGGCCCGGCGGAAGAGTTCGCGCCCGCCGGTGTGCCCGCGCTCGCGGCGGCTGGCGCGCCCGCCCCGCTGCCGCCCTCGTACCCTGGTCAGCCGGCGTTCGCCGGCGTGGGCGCTCCACCACCGCCGCCGGTGAATATGCCGGCGCCTGGTGGCGGTCGCCGCGTGCCGCCGCAGTTGCCGCAGGGCGCGACTATCGGTCTGCTGCATACCACCGGCGCCTCGGTCGGCGCGAATGTTATTCGCCTGCCGCGCTCGCGGCCCTTCCGCATTGGCCGGGCGAAAGAGAGCGAATTGCGCCTGTTCGACGCGCGCATCTCTCGCCAGCACGCGTTGATTGACT
>DASUBC010000115.1:0-9785 GCA_035763465.1 Thermomicrobiales bacterium | reverse complement strand
TTCGCGCTGCAAAATGTCGCGATCACTGTTGGCACTTTCGCGGGCGGGGTGCTGCCGGCGCTCTTGCTCCGGGCCGGGTTTGGCAATGTCGCGCGCAATCGCACGTCGCTCTTGATTGGCGTGGCGATCAGCGCGCTCGGCCTGCTGCCCCTGCTGCTGATCGCGCAACGCAGCCGGCGTGCCGGGCACGAGCCAACCGGCGCGCTGCTCGGACCGCAGCTCAACGCGACGCCGCGCCGGGTCCGGCGGGCCGTGTGGGGGTTCGCGGGCGCGGCGGTGTTGCTCAGTATTGGCGCGGGCGCATTCATTCCCTTCGTCAACGTCTATTTGGTGCGGCTGGGCGCAAGCGAGAGCGCGGTCGGCACGATTCTGGCCCTGACTGGCGCGGCAGGCGCGATCCTCAGTCTGGTCGCGCCGGCGCTGCTCAACCGCCTCGGTTCGCTGCCGAGCGTGCTGGTCTTGCGCGTATTACCGGCGCCGGTCGGGCTGCTGCTGGCGCTCTTTCCTAGCCTGGGCCTGGTCGTCGGAACGCAGGCGGTGCGCGGGATTGGCGCCAGCATGGCCTGGCCCGTGGAGATGACCATTTTCAACAAGCGCGTGCCGGCGCACGCGATGGCGTCGGCGTTTGGCTTGCGGATCGCGGCCTGGAACTTCTCCTGGGCGGCGACTAGCATCATTGCGGGCGAGCTCATCATCCACGGTGGCTACAACGCGCCCCTCTACATCCTGGCTGTCTTCACCACGCTTGGTACTGGGCTGCTCTGGTACGCGCTCCGCTGACGGCGGGTTCCAGGTTCCAGGTTGCAAGTTACAGGTTCTGGGCCGATATTTGCCTTGCCAGAAAACCGACGCCTCGAACAACCCCAACCCGTAACGTGCAACCTACAAATCTGCAACTTCGTCAGCGATGCGACAACGTGACCAGGATGACGCCCGCCACGATCAAGAGGGCGCCGAGGATTGTCCGCGCGTTGATGTGTTCGGCGCCATGGAGAAAGAGCCGGACCAGGAGGACTGTCACCAGGGGATAGGAACTGCTGATCGGCGTCACTACGACGACCGGCAGTTGCGACAGCGCGAAGGTGTTCGCGCTGAAGCCAGTTACCGCGCACAACCCCGAGGCGCAGACAAACAAGAGCGCCCGCCGTCCTGGCCGCCAGCCCGCGCCTTCCCCGCGCCAGTTGATGGCGGCGAGCGGCAGTAGCGCCAGGATCCCGGTCGTGAGCGCGATGGCAACGCCCGTGAGTGGCGACCCATACCGCGTCACCCCGATGCGGATCAGCACGGACGCGGTGCCGTAAAAGAGCGCTGCCCCGGCGGCCAACGCGTAGCCGAGGCGCGCGTCCGTCACCGGCGTCGCGACTGGCGTGGCGGCTTCTGCCATTGCTGTTTCCGTTGTGCCGTCGAACGTGCTCAACTGCGGACCACCAGAATAATCCCGCTGATCACCAGCGCCACGCCGAGCAGGAGCGGAGCCGACACATGCTCCCCGGCAAAGAGAATCGCCAGCACGATGGAGACGAGCGGCGAGGTCGCGAAGATCGAGGCGGCCCGCGCCGCGCCCAGTTTCTTCGTCGCCCGGTAGTTGCATTGCCGCCCGAGCAGGAAGTTGACCAGTCCGACCAGCATGAACCAGGCGATGCCCGCGAGCGGATAGCGCGCCGGCCCGACGATCGCCAGCAAGAGCAGGCACACCGTCAGGCCGGCACAGAGCGACAGGAAGGTGCCGAGCGCCGGCGGCAGCCGCCGCAACCCCTGCCGCGCCAGCACCGCGTCGGTTCCCCACCCCAGCGCCGCCAGCAGCGCGCCGCCAAAGCCAATCACGGGCGCCTCCGGCGATAGGACGAAAGTGGGGTCGAAGGTCGAACGTCTCTCGCAACTGGGCGGTGGCCTTCTTCCGGCCAGGGGTTGCAGACAGCCGAGCACCTTCTCATGAGCGACCTTTGACTTTCGACCTTCGACCAATCTCAGCCCTTTGCCCCTGCATAGGCGGTTGCCAGTTCGGGCAGGAGCGCACAATAGGCGCGGCGGGCGGCGGTGAAGGCATCGAGCAGCAGCGATTCGTTCGGCGCATGGACGTTGTCGCCCGGCATTCCCCAGGAGAAGAAGATCATGTCCGCGCCGAGGTCGGTTTGCAGTGTTTCGGCCAGCGGCAGCGTGCCGCCCGCGCGCGTAATCAGCGGCTCCTTGCCGTAGAGGTCGCGCAGGACGCGGGCGGCGGCTTGCAGCGCTGGATGATCGGGCCGTACGGCGAAGGGGCGCGCCGCGCCGCCGAAGCGCCGCACCGACACCGTCGCACCGGGCGGACAATGCTCGCGCACATGCGCTTCGATCAGGTCCAGCACCGCCTCGGGGCGCTGGTCCGGCACGAGCCGGCAGGTGATCTTGGCGTGCGCTTCGCACGGCGTGACCGTCTTCAGTCCTTCGCCGGTGAAGCCGCCCCAGATGCCGTTCAGGTCGAGCGTCGGCCGCGCCCAGCGCCGTTCGAGCGGGGTATATTCCGGCTCGCCCCAGAGCGCGGGCAGCGCCAGTTCCTGCTGGTATTCACCGGCGTCGAAGGGGATGGCCGCCATCTCGGCGCGCTCGGTGGCCGTCAGGTCGCGCACGGGGTCGTAGAAGCCGCGAATCGTAATCCGGCCGGCGTCGTCGTGCATTGTCGTCACCAGCCGGGCCAGCGCTTCAACCGCGTTCGGCACAGCCGCGCCGTGCATACCAGAATGGAGGTCGCTGTTGGCGGTACGGAGGTCAATCTGGCAGGCCGCGATGCCTTTTGAGGCAACCGTCAGCGAGGGCGTGTCCGGCCCCCACATGCCGCCATCGGCGCAGAGCGCGAAGTCGGCCTGGTAGCGCGCGGCGTTCGCGCGTACGAACGCCGGCAGGCTTGGCGACCCGATCTCTTCCTCACCTTCAAAGAGGCACTTCAGGCCGATCGGCACGCCGCCCCCTGTCGCCCGTAGCGCCTCGATCGCCTTCAGCGGCGCGAACATGTTGCCCTTATCGTCGGCCGCACCGCGCGCGTAGAGGCGGCCGTCACGCTCAGTCGGCTCGAACGGCGGCGTCGTCCAGAGATCGAGCGGGTCGGGCGGCTGCACGTCGTAGTGGCCGTAGAGGATTGCTGTCGGCGTGCCCGCCGGGGCAGGCCATTCGCCGTAGACGATCGGATTTCCCGCCGTCGGCAGCAATTCCACCCCGCTCGCGCCGAGCGAGCGTAGCTGCGCGGCGACCCACTCCGCCGCGCGGCGCACATCGGCCGCGTGCTCGGGCAGGCTGCTCACGCTCGAAATCCGCAAGAAGTCACCCAGTTCCTCCAGGTGGCGCGCGTCATGTTCGCGCAGGTAGCGATCGCAGGCGTCGTTCACGTCTCCCTCCGGTCTCGTGTAGTCGCGTCAAGTACGCGGTCATCATACCGCATGGCGCGCTGGTCTGGCTGCACTGTTCTGGCCGCAAGGGATAGGGCGCTGATCCGCTATACTTGCGCTCCATTCGCGCGACCGAAAGCGCCGCAGGGCATCGAGTGCGACGAGGTGAGAATGCGGAATCCACTCAATCTGCTGCTGTTGCTCATCCCCGTTGCGCTGATCGGGCGGGTGCTCGGCTGGCCAGCGCCGCTGCTTTTTGCGTTCAGCGGGCTGGCGATCGTGCCGCTGGCGAAGTGGATGGGGAATGCCACGGAAGAACTGGCGTTGCACATCGGTCCGGGCGCGGGCGGCTTGCTCAACGCGACTTTCGGCAACGCCACCGAACTGATCATCGCGATTTTCGCGCTGCGCGCTGGCTTGATCGGGGTCGTCAAGGCGTCAATCACCGGTTCGATCGTCGGCAATCTACTCTTTGTGCTGGGCCTGGCCGTGCTGCTCGGCGGCTTCAAGCACGCCAGGCAGACCTTCAACCAGACAGCGGCTTCCACTGGCGCGTCACAGCTGACACTCGCCGTCATCGGCCTGATCATTCCGGCCGCTTTTTACTTTACCTACCCTGGTGGCGGCGCTGGTCAGCGCGAGTTTCGCGAACAAGAAGTCAGTGTCGTCGTCGCCGGTTTGCTGATTCTCACCTACGCGCTCGGGCTGATCTTCAGCCTGCGAACCCATCCGCATCTCTTCGCCGGTGAGGGCGCGGCTGGCGAACACGAGGCGCCGGCGTGGAGTGTCCGCACCGCCACGCTCGTCTTGCTAGCGGCGACCATCGGTGTGGCGGTCATGAGCGAACTGCTGGTGCATAGCCTGGATGCCGCTGTCGCGTCGCTCGGCTGGAGCGAACTCTTCGTCGGCGTCATCATCATCCCGATTATCGGCAACGCGGCGGAACACCTGACCGCCGTCACCGTGGCGATGAAAGATAAGATGGACCTGTCGCTCGGCATCGCGGTCGGATCCAGCACACAGGTCGCGCTCTTCGTCGCCCCGCTGCTCGTCTTCATCAGCCTGCTCTTCTCTCAGCACATGAATCTGCTGTTCACGCCATTCGAACTGGTGGTCATTATCTCCGCCGTGCTGATCGCCAACCTGATTGCGCTCGACGGCGAGAGCAACTGGTACGAGGGTGCGCAATTGCTGGCCGCCTACGCGATCGCGGCGATTGCGTTCTTCTTCCATGATTGATGGTAGTTGTCACGCGGTAGACGGTCGTTTCGTAGGGAGAAATCGGTGTCAATAGACAAGCGCCGTGCCACGGGCGAGCAACTACCGTCTACTGCCTCTCGTCCGGGCGGAGATTGTTGCCGTCGGCGTGGCGCCGCTGCTGGCAGCCCCGGATTGAAATCCGGGCTAAGGGCCTGCGGCCACGAAGTCCCTCCGGGACTGGGGCCAGTCAACCCATATGGTAACCATCCAGCCCCAGCGTTGCCCAAAACCCAGTCCCCGCGCACGGGGACTTCGTGGCGGCAGCCCTTCGCGCCGACTTTAGTCGGCGCAACACCTCAGCAGCACCGCGCCCGCCGCGCCCTACCCCTGCTCTGCTGTCTGCTGCCGCTGCTGCTGGTCGCCTGCGGCGGCGCGCCGACAGCGACCGCCGTGCCGGCCGCGACGGCGACGCCAAGCCCGACAGCTACCCCCGTGCCTACCGCCACGCCTGCACCGACCGCCACGCCGGCGCCCACAGCCACGCCAGTGCCGACGCCGACCGCAACCCCCGCGCCGACCGCGACGCCGCTGCCCACGCCAAGTCCAACGCCCGCGCCCAGCCCGACACCCAGCCCGGTACCCAGCCAGGCGGCGACGCCGGGGCGCGGGGGCAGCGCGTCGCCTCCAGCGGTGTTGACGCCGTTGCCGGGCGCGCGCACGATCGCGCCGCTCCGCACCCTGACCGGCCATACCGATCGGCTCTACGAAGCCGTGTTCAGCCCCGATGGCGCGCTTGTCGCCAGCGTGGGCTTCGATAAGACGGTGCGCCTCTGGAACACCGCGACCGGCCAGCAGGTGCGGACGCTGACCGGCCACACCGACCGCACCATCGCCGTCGCGTTCAGCCCCGACGGCAAGACACTGGCCTCCGCAGGCGCCGACGAGACGATCCGGCTGTGGGACGTCGCCACCGGCGCGCCAATTCGCACGCTGACCGGTCACACCGACTGGATCTACGCGCTCGCGTTCAGCCCCGATGGGGCGCTACTGGCCTCCGGGAGTTTCGACAACACCATCAAGTTATGGAACCCGGCGACCGGGCAGGAGGTGCGGACGCTCGAAGGACACACCAACAAGGTCTTTGCGGTCGCGTTCAGCCCGGACGGCAAGACGCTCGCCTCGGCTAGTTACGACAGCACGGCGATCCTCTGGGACGTCGCGACCGGCGCGGCGCTGCACACCTTCACCGGCCACACGGCCCGGCTCTACGGTGTCACCTTCGCGCCGGACGGCCAGACAATCGCGACGAGCAGTTTTGACGGCACGGTCAAACTTTGGAACCCTGCCACCGGCGCGCTCGTCCGCACGCTCACCGGCCATAACGACAGCGTGACCGGCGTGGCGTTCAGTCCAGACAGCAAGTACGTCGTCGCGGGCGGCTTCGACGCCACCGCGATCGTCTGGGCTGTGGCGACCGGCCAGCCCGTCGCGGTCCTTGCCGGTCACACAGACCGTGTTACCGGCGTTGCCTACAGCCACGATGGGAAGATGATCGCCACGGCCAGCTTCGACAACACAGTCAAATTGTGGCCGGCACCGTAAGAACGGGGAACCGCCAAGACGCCAAGGAGATGCCAAGGTCGCCAAGAGGGATCCGTTTATTTCTCTTTCTTGGCGTGCTTGGCAATGTCTTGGCGTGTTGGCGGTTCAACCGTAGTCTAATGCCCCAGCTCCGCGTAGATGCGGCGGCCGAACTGGCCGAGCAGGACGTCGTAGGGCGGGTTGTTTTCGGGGTGGTACTCGAAACGGGCGCGCTCGAAGTACTGCACGGTGTAGGTGTTGCCATCGTCGAGGGTTTCCTGGAATGGCTCGGTGAGCGGGTAGCCGAATTGCGCGACGCCGCCGTTCGCCTGCCAGTAGGCCAGGAACGCGCCGCTCAGGTTATGCCCAGTCTGGTCGAAGTAGGTCGCGCCCGGCGCTGGATCAACGGCAGGGTCAGCGGGGTGGAAGTGCCGGCCGAACTGTCCGAGCAGCACCTGATATGGTGGCTGGTTTTCGGGGTGGTACTCGAAGCGGGCGCGCTCGAAGTATTGGACGGTGTACGGCTTGCCGTCTTCCAGTGTCTCGGTGAGCGGGTCGCTGATCGGGAAGCCGTAGATGGCCAGGCCGCCATGCGCGTTCCAGTAATCGAGGAAGACGCCGCGCACCGTCTTGCCAGTCTCGGCAAAGGCTCGGCTGGCGCTGCCCGGCACACTTGCGCCGGCTGCTTCGTTGACGGGCGCGCTGGCGGGCGCGTGCTCGACATAGACCGGGTCCGCGCCGACATCGAAGCGGAGCGCGCCGTTCGCCCGGCCGATGGTGCGGTGGTTGCCGAAGAGGTCGAAGACATCGGCGTCGCTGCCGGTGGGGATGACAGCCGTGCCGCCGTTCGGCGCCCAGACGACGTCCACCTGCTTGCCGTCACGCGCGAAGCGGAAGGCGAGGACGCCCGGACCGGCGTCAAGCTTGCCCTGGCCGGTCGCGGTGTCGAGACGGGCGATCAGCGTATGGTAGGCGGCGTAGGCGGGCTTCTGCGACGACCAGTCGTGGCGGGTCAGGCCGAAGCCGCCGCCCGGCGTATCGTCGTTGAAGTCGTAGACGAACAGCTTCTGGATGTCCACGCCCGTATAGGCCAGCGTCTCGGCGGCCTCTTGCGCCAGGTAGCGCGCCTGCAAGCCTTCGTCGCCGGTGTGCCAGGGTTCGCCCCCGCCACCCGAAGAGTAGCCGAACTCGGTGATCCAGATGGGCTTGCCACCGTGCTGCTGGACGATGCGTTGTAGGTTCGGCAAGCCCTGGTCATAGTAACTGTAGCCCTGGTCGTTGATGGAGGCCGGCGGGACGTACATGTGCAGACCGAGGATGTCGAACTTGTCCCACGGCATCGCGTTCAGCCAGTCCTCGTCCACGCCGGTGATCGTCGGGCCGAGCACGGTCGCGCCGGGGTCCACGCGCTTGATCGTATCGTAGGTGGCGCGCTGGAGGTTGGCGAAGTCCGCTTTGCTGCCCGCCCAGAAAACGGGCATGTTCGGCTCGTTCCAGACTTCCCAGACATGCACGCGGTCCTTGTAGCGGTTGACGGTCTGCGCGACGTAATTCGCCCACAGGTCGGCGGGCGGCACGGCGTTGGAGACCGGGCTGTTCTGCCCGACGGCCCAGCCGGCGGTGTAGTCGAGCAGGCCGAGGATATCCATCCCCTTCGCGCGCTCGTCATTCACCGCTTCGTCCATGAACGCCCAGGTCCAGCGGTCGCGGCTGGGTTCGACCCAGTCCCAGCGGAACTCTTCCTTGACCCACTTCGTGCCGGTGCCGGCCACTGCGCCAATTGGTCCGCCCTGCTGCCCGTAGATGCCGTAGCGCGTGCCCACGTCCGCGACCACGCCGAGGCGCGAGTCATTGCCGGCAGCGGCGGCCGGCGCGGGGTGGCTGGCGCTCATACTCAGGCAGCCAGCCAGCGCGGCCAGCACGGCCAGCGCGACGCGGGCGATTATCCGAAAGGGCCGGTTCATGCTACTCCTGACAACGTGAGAATGATCATCACAGCATTTGCGCGGCACACTTCGCCACGGGCCATCTCCGCCGGGGATGGTCTGGCGACCGTGTGTTCTGCCTGTCTGGACAAGCCCGACAAACGCGGGCTAGCAGTGCTAGCGTCAGTCAAGCGCAATGCCGCACAAAAGGTCGCCGGGCTGGCTCCAGACCGCTGTACTGTAGCCTCACTATACTGGTGGGCGCCGCCCCTGCCAATGGGATGAAAGTCCCAGGATGGTCCTGGGCCAATGACGAGTGACGAGTAATGAGTGATGAGTGATGAGTGACGAGGGGGTTCTTATCGGCACGGTGCAGGCCAGTGGGCGCAGCGCCATTGAGGTGGCCCTGGGGCTAAAGCCCAGGGCTGGGGGCGGCTGCGCCGCCACGATGCCCGCCTGCGCGGGCTGTGGTACTACTGGGATGGCGGTTACTCCTAACCTCCTGCCACTCCAGGCCGGCGCCGGCCGGCCTTTGTGGCGTAGCCCCCAGCCCGGGGCTTCAGCCCCAAGGCTACCACAACAGCACCACGCCTCTTCACTCGTCACTGGTAGTACAATTTCGGCAAGACAAATGGCCCGCGAGTGGTCAGATTGCAGCGGTTTGCCGAGGAGGCGCGGCGCATGGGCTATGACGATCGCCGGGAGAACCCCGACAACAACCGGGACAATACCTTCCTGGACGCGGGCCTGCGCGGGCTGGCGCGGGGCATCGAAGGCTTGCGCGGCCTGGTGTCGCAGATCGCCGACCCCGATGCGCCGCCGCGTCCGCAGCCATTCAGCGGGCCGGGCCGCCGGCCGCCTCGCTCCACCCCGGCCGTACCGCACAACAGCGCGGGCGCGCGTGAGCCGATCGTGGATGTCTTCGATGAAGGCGAGGTCGTCCGCGTCGTGGCCGATATGCCAGGGGCAGACCCCGCGACGCTGCGGCTGCGGAGCGCGGGCAATCGCCTGGCGATCACCGCGACCGGTCCGGCGCGGCGCTACGAGCGCATCGTGACGCTGCCCGCGCCGGTGCGCTGCGATGATGCGGCCAGCGTGCCGGTTTTCAACAACGGCATTATGGAGGCGCTGTTGCCGGTCGAGCGTCCCGCGCCGCCCGTGGCGCTGGTCGAACCGGCCCAGCCAGAGGAAATGACCGATGAGCGAAGCGAACCAGATGGCGGAACCGGCGCTGACGCCGCCCACGAGTGAGAGCGCCTGGCGCGTGGCCGAGGCGCTGGCCCGCGACGCCGACCGGGGCATCGTCCGCATTGACCCGGCCGACCTGGCGGCGCTGGGCGGGCGCACCGGCGACCTGCTGCTGATCGCGGGCGGGCGGACGACGGTGGCGAAGGCGCTACCGCTCTTCAAGCCGGATCGTGGTCAGGGCCTGGTGCAACTCGACGGCGTGGCGCGTGACAATGCCCGCGTCGCGCTTGGTGAGCGTGTAACCGTGCAGCTGGCCGACGGGCAACCCGCCGCGCGCCTGGTGTTCCAGCCGATTGGCGGCACCGCCGAACTGACTGGCGAGGACGCGCGTTACATCGTCCGCCGGCTGGAGGGGCATCCGGTCGTAGCCGGCGACCGCGTGCGCGTCAGCCTGTTCGGTCCCCGCCCGCAAGATTTCCTGGTGCAGGAGACGGAGCCGGCTGGTCCAGTGCTGATTGACGAGCAGACGACG
>DASUBC010000114.1:0-2391 GCA_035763465.1 Thermomicrobiales bacterium | reverse complement strand
GCGCAGGAGGAGGCGGTCGCCGAATGCCAGCAGGTGAGCAGACTTCGCCGACGCTGGCGGCAGCAGCACCCGGTAGAGGGCGTCGCCGGGAATGAGAATAAGTAGGCCCAGCGTCAGCAGGCCCCACGGCAACGGGATCGTGACGCACCTCCACGGGGCGAGAAAACTGGCCGCGATAGCACGGCATGACAACGGCATACGGCGTACGTGGTGCCGCCCAACACTCCTCCGCTGTCGCGCGATCCGACCGGCAGTGTGCAGTATAGGGCGGCGCGAACGGACGTGTCAAAGTAGTCGTGGGCGCGTGAGGGCGTGAGTCGTGAGTTGCCTGGGATGGCTCTGCGCTGGCTGACCAGCACTGTGCTGAATTGAACCCTCTCACGACTCGCATAGCCATGCAGGCTGGCGAAGCGGGCGGGGGTACAATACCTATGCTGATGCTGTTCGGGCTGGGTGCAGGCGAGGAGCTGGGATCGTGGCGTGGACAGAAGCTGAAACAGGGCTACGTATCGGTGAACTGATTCCGTCGTTCAGCGGCTGCACGCTTGATGGCCGGACGATCGAGCGGCGGCAGTATAAGGGTAGGCGGCATCTCGTGCTGATCTTCACGCATGGTGTTGCTTGCGCCGGCTGTCGTGCGCTGCTGGCGGCGCTGGCGCGGGATTATGGCGCCTGCCGCGCGGAAGGCGCCGAGGTGCTGGCGTTTGTGCCTGCCGAGACGGTGGCTGGCGCCGACGCGCCCAATGTGCCGTTTCCGGTGCTGGCCGCGCCGCCGGCGTTGTACGCGCGCTTCGGCGCGCTCGCTGCTGACGGAGCAGTGAATCCGGCGCTGTACCTGGCGGATCGGTATGGCGAAGTTGCCTGGCGTGTGCTGGGCGACCGGGACGATGGTCATGCTCTGCTGGTTGACGAGGTTGTGCCGCTGGTGGAGCGGATGGCGATGGTCTGTGCGCTCTAGCGCGCCAGCGCGCATTCATCGAGGAGTCGCTGGTGAGGCGTAAGATATTCGGCTGGGGTGTCGCGCTGGTGCTCGTCGCGCTGGCGCTTGTCACACACTGGGGTGAGACGCCGCGCGCCTCTGCCGATGAAGCGCCGGCACTGACGCCGTTCAAGACGGCGCATGTCAGCATCAGCGGCACGATCGCGGCGCAGGGACAGCAGTTGCCGGTGCAGGGCGAAGGGGACATTGACGCGGCGGCGACGTCCAGTCACCTGACGATTGGCTTGCTGGGCGCGACCTTCGAGACAGTCGAGACCGGCGGTCGTACCTACGTGCATAGTCCGACCACGAATCGCTGGGAGTATACCGAAGGCGACCAGGGAGGCGGATTCAACTTCGCCCGGCTCGCGCCATATGATCCGGCCACGATTCGCGCGGCCGGACGCAACTTCACCCGCGTTGGGCCGGAGGGAGTAGCGGGTGCGCCGACGACCCACTGGCACGCCGACGTGGACTATGCGCGCTTGCTCGGTCTCAGTGGTGGCGGACAGGGCGGCTTTGGTCTGGCGACAAACACGGCGACGATGGAATTGTGGATCGGCGACAACGACCATTATCTGCACCAACTCAGCGTCAACGCGCAGGGACGCACCACCGACCCAACCGGTACGCCGAACGCCTTTCAGCAGGCATTGACACTGACCTTCAGCAACTTCGACGCGCCCGTAAACATCACTGCACCGGCCGGGGCAGTACCTGCCGGTACGCCTGCCGTGCTCGCCGGTTCGCCTGCGGCGGGACTGGCCGCAACGGTTCTCGCCCCAACGCCAACCTTCGCGCCGATTGCAACACCCGCGCCCGCACCGTTCGCCACCGGGTCCGGTTCGGACGTGCGGCCGATCGTCTTCGGCACCGTGTTTGGCGTCTTTGCGTTGCTCGGCGTGCTGTCCTGGCTGCACCGGCGGTCGCAGCGGACGCGCGTTCAGGCGCTGGAAGAGCGAGAGTAGCCGGTTCGGGTAGCGCTACCCGAACCGGCTACCGAGCTGCCGTCAGGCGCGCGACGTGCCGCGCGCCGGTTTCGCCGTAGTCTGGTTATCGGCTGGCGCCGGCATTTCGGCGACGCTTTCCGCGATGCCGACGTGGTGATCCTGAATCAGCGTCCAGCCATAGAAGCCGGCCGCGACGGTGAGGATGACGCCAAGCAACGAGAGGATGAGTGGCGCGACGGCGGAAGGCTGCGTGGCGCTCCACTTGCCGGCCTCGACAATCAGGGCAATGATGAAGAGCACCAGCGCGGCCACATTGCAGATCATGTGGCGCAGGCCGGTGGCTTTGGCCGGATGCTGGCTGGGGATGCCGAGCGCCCAGTCGAGGAAGCCGGGCAGCGCCGCGAGGACGGCCATCACGACGCCCGCGACGTTCGCCGCGATGCCCGCGCGCAGCCAGAACTG
>DASUBC010000113.1:0-4863 GCA_035763465.1 Thermomicrobiales bacterium | reverse complement strand
CAGACATTAATCTGTCAAATGACCACTGGTGACCAGCCACGCCAGCCGGCTGCCGTCAAAGGAGTGTTCAGATGCGCCGATTCCATGCCGTCTCGATCCTGACCCTGCTCAGTCTGCTCCTGGGCGGCGTGCTGATCCAGCCGCCACGCGCCCGCGCCGCCGATGGGCAATGCTTCGCCGCGACCGGCTTCTGCGTACAGGGCCGCTTGTTCGACTACTGGCAGGCGCACGGCGGCCTGGCGATCAACGGCTACCCATTGAGCGATGAGCATGTTGAGACACTGGAAGATGGGCACCAGTATACCGTGCAGTACTTCGAGCGTGTCCGCCTGGAATTGCATCCGGAGAACCAGCCACCGTACGACGTGCTGCTCGGCCAGTTCGGCCGCCGCATCCTGCGCGAAGCGTATGTCGTTGACCGCCGGGCCTACGCGCGCGACGTCGTGCCGCCGGCCCAGCCAGTCCCCGGCGAGGTCTATTTCACCGAGACCGGTCACAACATCAGCCCCCTCTTCCTCGACTACTGGCAAACGCATGGTGGGCTGGCGCAATTTGGCTATCCGATCACGGAGGAGCGGTACGACATCCTGGAGGACGGCAAGACTTATCGGACGCAGTATTTCGAGCGCGCCCGCCTCGAATATCATCCGGAGAACGACCCACCCTACGACATCCTCAGCGGTCAGTTCGGCCGCCGGATTCTGACCGAGAACGCACTGCTGCACGGCACATTCGAGACCTTCTTCCTGACAAACGAGGAAATTCAGGTGCAACTCGGCGGTCCGGTCAGCGCGCCGGCGCCAGCGGACGGCGCCATGCAGCCCTTCGAGCACGGCTGGATGGTCTACGCGTCACAGGCGCCACCGCAGAACTTTCACGGCGGCTTTCTCAGCTGGTATCCGCCACCCGCGCAGGCGCGCGGCCTGACTATTACTGCGGAGCCAGGGTCGGCATCGTTCGCCGGCCAGCCTGTCAGCAGCCAGGTGACCGCGCCCGTCAACCCGACGATCTACGTCTTTTGTGGCGGCGCGCAGGCAGGCACAGTCGCCACGCCCTTTTCTTACACCATGTATTTCTTCCCCGATACCTGGGCCGAGGGGCAGCCGGTCGGCGGCGGGCCGGGTCCACAACCAGGGCTGTACCAGCCGCAACGGGGCTTCGGCAAGGTCTGGGCCAACTACAATCAGGTGCGCGGCTGCCTCGGCTATGCGACGACGCCGGCCGAAACCGCGCTGCCGGTCACGGTGCAATATTTCACCGGCGGCGCACTGCTGCTCTTTGACACGCCCACCGGCCGTGCTATCTATGTCATTCCAGTCGGCATCTACTGCAACAGCTGCGCCCCGACGGCCGTCTACCGGCGGTTTCCTGCGCCATAACCCGATTGCTATGTTAGGCTACGCGAGAGCAGGCGAATCAGCCTGCCCGAGCAGCTGAGATAGCGAAAGGACGTCGCGAACGTGGCACGCGCGAGAGCAGCAGCGGCGGGGATCGCGGCGGGAGTGGCCGCCGGTCTGGTGGGTGTGGCCACTGCTGGCGCGCGGGTGGCGTTACGCCGGCCGCTGCCGCAAACCACGGGCCAACTCGTCGTGCCGGGGCTGAACGCGCCGGTGGAAGTCTTGCGCGACCGCTGGGGCGTGCCGCATATCTACGCCGCCAGCAACGCCGACCTCTTTTTCGCGCAGGGGTTTGTTCACGCCCAGGACCGGCTCTGGCAGCTGGAACTGCATCGCCGCACCGGCCATGGCCGGCTCGCCGAGATTTTTGGCGCGCGGGCGCTGGAGTCGGATCGTTTTCTGCGCGTGCTCGGTTTCGGGCGCGTCGCGCGCCAGGAGGCGGAGGCGCTGGAGGGGACCACGCGCGAGGCGCTTGAGGGCTATGTCAGTGGCGTGAACGCCTTTCTGGGCCAGGCAGGCGGGCGGCTCCCCATCGAATTCACGCTGCTGCGGTTCCGGCCGGAACCCTGGCGGCTGGACGATGTGCTGGTCTGGGGCAAGATCATGGCGCTCAATCTCTCCGGCAACTGGACCGCCGAAGTGCTCGCGGCGCGCCTCGCAGCGGCGGTTGGCCCGGACCGCGCCGCCGCGCTGCTGCCCAGCTACCCCGCCGCTCACCCCCTGACCCTGCCGCCTGCCCTCGGCGCGGACGCGCTCGCCGGCGCCGAAGCGGCCCGCCCCTTTACCGGGCAGGGCGACGGCACGCAGGGCAGCAACGCCTGGGTCGTGAGCGGCGCGCGGAGCAAGAGCGGCAAACCGCTGCTGGCGAATGATCCGCACCTGGCGCTGCAAATGCCGTCACTCTGGTACGAAATGCACCTCACCGGCGGCGACTACGCCGTGGCCGGGGCCAGCATCCCTGGCTCACCCGGCATCGTGATCGGCCACAACGCGCGGATCGCCTGGGGCGTCACCAACGGCATGAATGACGTGCAAGACCTGTACGTCGAGCGCTTCGATCCTGCTGACCCTACCGGCCGGCGCTATGAGTTCCGGGGCGCGTGGGAGAATGCGACCGTCGTGCGCGAGGAAATCGTCGTGCGCGCGGGACGGCGGACGTGCACCGAAACACTCGATGTGCGCCTCACGCGCCACGGGCCGATCGTCTCGCCGCTCGTGCCGCAGGCCGACGCCACGCCCGGCGCGCAACTGGCGCTGCGCTGGACGGCGCTCGAACCGGACCAGCTGCCGCGCGCCGTACTGGCGCTCAACCGGGCCACCGACTGGGTCAGTTTCCGCGCGGCGCTGGTTGATTGGACCGTGCCAACACAGAACTTCGTCTACGCCGACATAGACGGGCACATCGGCTACGCGCTCGGCGGCGTCATTCCCCTACGCGCTCAGGGCGACGGCCAGCTCCCCGCGCCCGGCTGGACCGGCGAATGGGAATGGACCGGCACGATTCCAGCCAAGGAGAATCCGCACGTCCTCGATCCCGGCGCGGGTTTGATCGTCACGGCGAACAACCGCATCGCTGGCGATGACTACCGGTACCCGCTGCCCGCCGAATGGCTGCCGGGCTACCGCGCCGCCCGCATCGGCGCGCTCCTGGAACGCACGGCCCGGCACGACGCCGATTCCTTCGCGCGCATCCAGGCCGACCGGCGCAGCCTGCCCGGCGAGGTGTTCGTCGCGCTCGCGGCCACCGGCGGGTTGCCGGCGACTGGCGATCCGGTGGCGCAGGCGGCGTCCGCGACACTGGCGGCCTGGGATAGTGTCGTCAGCGCCGATAGTGTCGGCGCGCTGATCTATGTGGCGCTGCGAGAACAGCTCCTCGCGCGCGTCTACCACGAGATCGCGCCCCAGCTCGGTCTCGTTACGGGCCTGGGCGTCTTTGCCACGCTGCCAGGGAACATGCTTCTGCTGCGCGCCATGCCGGAAGTGTTGCGCCGGCTGGCCGCGCGCGATGATGCCTGGCTGCCGGACGGCGCTACCTGGGATGCCATCCTCCGCGACGCCTGGGGCGCGGCCATTACGCACCTGCGTGCCGAGCAGGGCGATGATGTCGCCCGCTGGCGCTACGGCCGGGCGAACCTGCTGACGCTGCGCCATCCGCTCGGCGCGCTGCGCCCCCTCGACCGGCTCTTCAATCGCGGCCCATTCGCCACCGGCGGCGACAGTAACACCGTCTGCATGGGTTCGCGCTCGGTTGACCCCAATGGTCTGGAAACATTCGTCGCGCCGTCATACCGGCAAATCTGGGATCTGGCCGACTGGGATCGCGGCCGGACGATGCACCCGACCGGCCAGTCCGGCCACCCCGCCAGCCCCCACTACGACGACTTCATCGCCAGCTGGCGCAGTGGGAAATATCACCCAACGCCGTGGACCCCGGCGGCGGTCGAGGCGGCGACCGCCGCACGGCTCACCCTGACGCCGGCGAGCGCCAGGCAATAGAGGAGGGTTCTGTGCCTGAGCCACGCAGTACGGATCAGCGCATTGCCGACACGCTGGCAAAATTGCGGAGCGAAGTAGACCTCTGGATACCCTCCGCCAGCGCGGCGGGTGAGGCGTACCTAATTCCGCTGTCGTTCGTCTGGTACAATGACCAGATCACGCTCGCGACCACGGCGGCCAGCCGGACGGCGCGCAATCTCCAGCGTGCCGGCAAAGCGAGGCTGGCGCTGGGCCAGGTGCGCGACGTGATCATCGTCGAGGGGCCGCTGACGTTTGTTCCCGCCAGTGCGGTCGCCGCCGACCTCGCGGACGCCTTCGCCGCCGCCGCCGGCTTCGACCCACGCCACTCGGACGCCGAATATGTCTATATCAGCCTGACGCCGCGCCGAATGCAAGCCTGGCGTGAAGAAAACGAGCTGGCCGGCCGCGAGATCATGCGCGCCGGCCAGTGGCTTGCCTGAGCTGTCATACTTGCCGGCTGTCACACGCCCGGTCAGACGCGCGGGTCACCAGTGGGCGCGTGGCCGTTGGCGGTCGCCTCAGTCTTTGCCGGCGCTGGCCGCGCTACGTCCGCTGGTTCGGTCAGCCCGAACTTGCGCGCGAACTCGGCGCGCTCGCGCTTGCCCAATCGGCCCCAGTCCTCCGGGCGGATCGGCTCGCCGTGCAGCGCGCGAGTGACGATAGCGCGCTCCAGCGCGGAGAGCCGCACAGCGTCGCGCGCGTAATCTACGAAGGCTTCGTAGGCGATTGGCGCCAGGCGCTGGGCGATCAGGCAGATCGCCTCCCCGTACATCCGAATTTCGTACTGGGCGTGTGGGTCAACGCGCAATTCGAGGAAATGGAAGAGGTTGTGCAGGTTGATCTTCCAGTACCATTCGGTATAAACCGACACCGGCAGCGCGACGCGCGCCAGCTCGCGTGCGATCTCGGCGTCCAGCATCTCCTGGTAGCCGGCATAGGCCGCGTGCTG
>DASUBC010000112.1:0-2449 GCA_035763465.1 Thermomicrobiales bacterium | reverse complement strand
GAAGGCGGCGCCATCGGGCCGCCCGCGGCCATCGCCAACGCGATCAACGACGCGCTCAAGGATCTCGGGGTCGAGGTGACGGACCTGCCGATCACGCCGGCGCGACTCCACGCGGCGATCGTCGCGGCGCGGCGGCGAACCGCCTAGACAGATTCCGATTGCTTTGACGGGGTGCGTACTTCGTGACGCGGCGCTGCGCGCCGCTCCTCAGAGCTTGTGAATCTTTTGGACGAGTTTGGCATGGGGTTGGCGGTGTGCGTGCTTCGTGACGCGCCCTGCGGGCGCTCCTCAGAGCCTGTGAGGCTATGTCGATATTGGGGAGCAAGCCGAGAGGATCGGCAATGTTTGTCGGTAACGGGTCGGTTGTCCGGCTTTTGTGGCGCGTGAGTTGTCGCCGAGTTCGTTCTTGTTCTGAGGGGGCGGCGGTTGCGGCGGCAAGCGGATCGGCGCCTTGCCGGCGATCGACAGATCAGGTGGCGGCTGCCGCCCTCAGCAGGCGGTGACCGACGAGGATATTGTTCGCCAATGCATAAAGGCGCAGCACGGCGTTGACCTTTCGCAGCCCGCGGACGGTGAACTGATAGAGACCCCACTGCCGGAACCGGGCATTGATGCACTCGCCCATCGCGCGGCGCCGGTAAATCTCCTTACCCGGCGCGCTGCACATTCGCTGGCGCCAAGCCGCGATCTCGGCGCTGTCGTCGGATCGCGGCGCGTAGGGGTCCGTGTTGTGCTTGTTGCGGATCGCCGGCGCAAACACCTCGATACCGAACGTGGCCGCCCATTCGATGTCCTCCGCCTTGGTGAAGCCGCCGTCCACCAGGTAGTGGTGCGGCAGGCATCGATAGCGCTTGGCAATCCGCTTGATCATCGGGCGCGCCAGCCCGCGGTCCGAGCCGACATTCACCGCATCGACCTCGACCACGATCTGCCCCTGGGCGACGGTGCCGATCTGGCAGTTGTAAGCCGGCCGGAAGCCACCGTCTGCCATCTTCATCACCCGCGCCTCGGGATCGGTCGTCGACGCGCGCGGCTCCGGCTGCTTCTCCGTCTCCTTCTTGTTCGTCTTCAGCCGCCGCTCGCGCTGCGCCTCCAGCTCGGCCATAGCCTCCAGCGCCTCGGCCACCCGCACCTCGCGCTCCCGGGCCGCCCGCTCCGCCGCCGCCTTGATCCGGCGGTTGCTGGCATCCGGGTCGTCGTCGATCTCCTGCTTCAACTGGCCAATCAGGCGCCGCGCCTTGCGCAACTCCTTGTGCAGGTTCGTCTTGCGGCGATACGACCCAGCCCCCGCCGCCGCCCGGACGCGCACCCCGTCCTGAACGACCTCGTCCAGATTGACCACCCCCGCCATCGCCAGCCCCGCCGCGCTCTGCGTCAGCAGCTCGTCCAGCAGCTCAGGATGCGCCGTCCGGAAGTCCGCCAGCCCGTGATAGTTCACGCTCACCCCGCCGCACAGCCAGCGATAGGCATGTTGGCTTTCGCAAAGCCGCGCCAATGCCCGCGCGCTGCCAACCCCGTCGGCCGTCGCGTACAGCCACAGCGCCAGCATCAAATGCGGGCTCGCCGGCGCCTGGCCGGGGGTATGCTCCCGGGCTTCGATCTTCTCTTCCAGCGCCCTCAGATCGAGCTGGCTCACGTAGTTCCAGATCACCCGCACCGGATGGTCGGCATCGACCAGGCTCTCGAGATCAACCGCCTGAAGCTCCATCTGATCGCGAGCCGGCGTCCGCATCCGCGCCTTGCCCCCGCTCCTCGCCGCCGCCGGCGCCTCAGGGAGATCTCCGAACAGTCCTTCCTGCCCCATCATGCCTCCATGGCTGGTCCGCGCAGCGAATCATCTCAGCCCTCGATACGCAATCACAATCCGGACAAAGATTCACAAGCTCTGAGGAGCGGCCGAAGGCCGCGTCTCGAAGGCCGCACGATCTCAATCCAATGCTCCCGCAGACCCCAAAACCGCGTCATCGAATAGATTCACAGACTCTGAGGAGCGCCCGCAGGGCGCGTCGCGAAGGCCGCACCCCGTCAAAACGACCGAAATCCGGTTTAGCGCCGCCAGCCGCGGCGGCCGTAACCACCGCCGAAATAGGCAAAGCTGAGCTGCGGGCCGACGACGGGCGGCGGCGCGTAATAGCCCGGCGCCGGGTAGGCGTAAGCCGCCGCCGGTGCAACGACGTATGTCGGCGCATACGACGCGCCATACACCGGCACGCCGGCGCTGGTCGGCGTCACCGTGCCGGGCCATGCCGGCGGCAGCGGCCTGCCGAACGGAAGCTGCGAAGCCGCCGGCGCCGGGCTGGTCGGCGCTTGCGGGCCCGTGGCGGCGACCGGCGGCGATGGCGCGACCTGGGACATCGCCAGCTCGTACGCCTTGGACGTGGCGATGATCTGGCCGACCGCCGTCCCTTTCGCGCGCACCAGGCGCGCCGAGACGACGATCTGGTTCGGG
>DASUBC010000111.1:0-19313 GCA_035763465.1 Thermomicrobiales bacterium | reverse complement strand
GCGAGAGACCGGCCACGCGACGCGGTGGCATCGTTGAGGTGCTGTTCACCGGCTGTTACCCTGGCGGTAACCTGAGACACCAATACTCAAGACGGCTGGGACGCTGGTAGAACGCTACCAGCACGCTGGTGTGAATGGCCTCTCGGTTGAGCCGGCGCGCTGCGCGCCTGCCAGTGTCCCACACCAGCTCGTCCGCGCGCGATAGGGAGGACGGTGATGGAACTGCCCGCCAGCAAGCACGATCGGCAAGCGGCGCTCGCGCGGTACCAGGAGCAGGCCGGCGCCGGGCTGACCTCCGCTGATCTCGCGGAGATCGTCCGTGCTGCCAGTCAGGGCCGGGTCGCGGTATTGCTGCTCGCGGCTACTGGGCGCCGGCAGCCCAGAAGTAGCCCGGCCACGGCCGCCGCCTGCAACCTGGCCGCCATCGAGACCCTGACCCACTGCGGCACGGTCTACGCCGTGCCGGCGGCGCAGCTGCCCGCCAGGGCCGTCTGTGTCGCGCTATACCGCTACTAGACGAGCGCCCCCGCCCCGCAAGCGCGGAGCAGGGGCAATGCGCTTGTCTGGTCAGCTCGCTGGGTCAATACCGAGCCGGTCAACCACGGCCCGCACGCCAGGCGCCCCGATCACCAGCAGCACGGCGGCTTTCCAGCAGGTAACCCTGGTGACAACCTCCTTGCGCTCATCCGACCCCGCTGGCGCGACAGCCCCATGGTCACAGCCTGGCACACCGGGAAGACCAGGGCGGCGGCGTCACGACAATAGGCGGCAAGGATCAGTGGGTACTTCGGCCACGGCTCGCCAGCCACCCTCTGGTCGCCACGCCTCACGCGACGGGTTGCGCGCGCCCCGCCACCGCGCCGGCCAGGTCGCCGGTTGGCCTACTCTCTGGCCGGACGAGGAGGAGTGGGCGGTCTTGCTGGCGCAACACCGCATCGGCGACACTGCCCAGGGCCAGGCGGCGCAGCCCGGTGCGCCCATGCGTGGCCATGACGACGAGCGCCGCCGCCCGCTCCTGGCCCAGCGCCTCGATGACGGTCGCTGGCCCGCCGTGCCGGGCGACGCATTGCACCGCTACGCCGGTCTGCCGGAGCCGTTCCGCAGTCCGGGCGAGATAGTCCAGCGCGTCCCTGGTGAGAGTCGCCGCCGCTACCTCGAGTTCTGGCGCCAATGCCCAGCCCAGCGCGTCGCCCGCAGCCGGCGTGGGCACAGCGCGCACGAGGAGCAGTTCGCCCGCGAGTTGCCGCGCCAGTCTGCCGGCGACGGGGAGCGCCGCTTCAGCAGTGCGCGAACCGTCCAGCGGCACCAGCAGGCGCGGATGTGCTTCAATGCTGGTAAGGAGGCTGCTGGTGCGCCAGGCGCGCACCAGCAGCAGCGGCACGGGGGTCTGGCGGAGCACGGCCTCGGCGACGCTGCCGTAGACCCAGCGCCCCAGCCCGCCGCGACCATGCGTCGCCATGACGAGCAGGTCCGCGCCGGCATCCAGCGCGCACGCCACGATGCCCGTGGCGGCGTCAGCGAACCGCAATTCCGTCTGGCAGTGGAGTCCCCGCCTATGTAGTTCCTGCGCGATCCGGGCCAGATATGCCTCCTCCGCCGCGCAGATTTCCGCTTCCCCGGTAGCCGGTTCAGGCGGCTGCCGCACCAGGGAGACCCGCAGCAGGTGGAGCCGCCTGCCGGTGGCGCGGGCGAGCGCTTCGGCCAGGGGGAGCGCCCGCTCCGCCAGGGGCGAACCGTCGAGCGGAACCAGGAGTACGTCCGCCATCACGCTTTCTCCTCTTGCCCCGCCAGCCTGGGCGCTGGTGGCGCACTGGTCTCGCCCTTGTGGAAGATATACAGTGTTGTCGCCGGTTTGGCTCGCTCAGGAGGGCCGGAGGCCGGGGCGCGGTGGGGCAGTTCGGGGCGGGCGGTCAGGTGGCGAGCGGCGGGTAGAGGCACGAGCAGCACCGGCGCGCTGCCATCACGCACGACCGCTTCCGCCACGCTGCCAAACAGCAGCCGGTCGAAACCGGTGCGGCCGTGGGTCGTCATCACAATAAGCGCCACGCCCCACTCACGGCCAGCAGCGGCGATCGCTGCTGCTGGCGCGCCAGCGCGGACGACCGGCCGCACGGCGTACTCCGCCGCCGCCAGCCGGCCCGCGATCCGCTCCAGGTAGAGTTGTGCCGTGGATTCCGCCAGGCTAGTGTCATGATGGAGGGCGGCCGGCATCCCCCCTGGCGACAGACTGATGTCGTCACCGGTCACGGCGCGCACCAGCACCAGTTCGCCAGGCAGCGCAGCGGCCAGAGCCTCGGCGGGAGCCAGCGCCGCTTCAGCCAGCGGGGAGCCGTCCAGTGGCACGAGTATGCGCGCGCCGCTGGTGAAGCGCGCCAGTGTGCTGCTGGCGTGCCAGGCCCGCACCAGCAGGACGGGCACCGTGGCGCGTTGCAGCAGCGCAGTGGCAACGCTGCCGAGCAATTGCCGCTGTAACCCGCCGCGCCCGTGGGTGGCCAGCACCAGCGCCTCAACGTCCGGCCGGCGCGCTTCGTCGCTGAGCGCGCTGGCGGCGGGACCATACGGTGCCAGCGTTTCGCAGGCGACTCCTTCGGCGGCCAGGCGGTCCGCGACCGCCTGGAGGTAGCGCTCGGCGCCAGTGGTGAGTTCGAGTTGTTCGCTGGTCGCGTCAAGGCCGGGCAATGGCCGAACAAAGACTGCCTGCGCCAGCCGGAGGACGCACCCGCGCAGCCGGGCATAGGCGACGGCATAGGGCAAGGCCCGCTCTGCCAGGGCGGAGCCGTCAAGGGGCGCCAGTACTACCCGCTTCATTGTTTGCCTCCTCCTGCCTATCCACCCGCGCTCACCTTGCTGGCGCCGGCAAGCCGCGCCAGCGCTATTCCCCTACCCTGAGCATACGCGGTCGGGGTTGCCGGCACGGTTGCGGCGCGTAAACGCCCGGTGAACCCCTCTGGCGTGGCCAAATACCGATCATCCGGTTCATCCGACACCGGCCCGCTCCCCGGCATCCCGCAACAACCGATCATGCTCCAGTTGGCTGCCGTGCCGATTCACCATGTGTTTACAAACGGCAAGCAGGCTGGCAACGTGGCCGCGCCATGCTGTAGGGGCAGAGGAAAGCTGGCAGGTGTCGCGCAGCGCCTCTGTGCATGGGCGGTAGCTCCACCGTCCAGCGGAAGGAGGTGGTGATGCGTCCGGAGCTCACACAGGACCGGCCACGCAGCCGCCCAGCCAGGGCGCGTGTGGCGGCTCAGGCCAGGGCAGTAAAGGACGGCGAGGAGGTAACATTATGGCAACCGTTCAAGCGCCAGCGAGTACGGCGACTAAGACCATGCAACGGACGGTCGTTGGGGTCTTCCAGGGGTCGTTTCAGGCCGAGCAAGCACTCAACAACCTGAAAGACGCCGGCTTTACCGCGCAACAGGTATCCATTATCGCCAAGGACACGCGCGCGACGAAGGAGATGGCGGAAGCCACGGGCGTGACGGTGCAGGACACCGGCATCGGCGCGGTCGGCGGCGGCATTCTCGGCGGCGTGGCCGGCTGGCTGCTCGGAGTCAGCGCGCTCACCCTACCGGTCGTCGGTGAGGTCATCGGCATCGGCATTCTCTGGGCGACGCTGGCCGGCGCGGGCATCGGCATCGTGGCCGGCGGTCTGGTCGGGGCGCTGGTCGGGCACGGGGTGGATGAAGACCACGCCCGTGAATACCAGGAGCATGTCCGCCAGGGTGGCACGCTGGTGACTATCCACGCGGACAATGCGGCGCAGGCGTTGCAGGCACGGATGATACTGGACAATGCTGGCGGCACGGCGGTGCGCTCGTACGGCCCGGGCGAAGAAGTTTGAGCAGGCAGGGCGATCCAGGCGGGAACGCCGCTGTTCAGACTGGCGGCCGGTTGTTACCGGCCGCCAGTAACGCTCGGTTAACTGCTCCGGCCCGCGTGGGCATAATCGGCACGCGGGCCACCCGCAATGTTGCAAGGCACTGGCGAGCGAGGAGAAGCGAAGATGCGACCAGAATCAGCACGAAGCACCATTCCGAGGACGATCCTGCTGGCAACGGACGGCAGCGCGGACGCCGCCCTCGCCGCACGGGCGGCGGTGAGCCTGGCCCGGCAGCCGGGTACAGCGTTGCATGTCGTCCATGCCTGGCAACTCATTGACCCCGCCGAGTATGCCACGCTGGCGACCCCACTCCCACCCACCTACGCAGACGATCTGGAGGCGGCGGCCCGCAAGGTGCTCGACGACGAAGCGCGCCGAATCGCCGGCCTGGGCGGCACGCTCGCCGCTGTCCACTGCCGGCTGGGCCGGCCAGTTGAAGTGATTCTTGCCGTCGCTGAGGAAATCAATGCCGAGCTGCTGGTGCTGGGGAGCCGTGGGCACGGCCTGGTGCATCGCCTCGTCGTCGGCAGTGTCGCGGAAGGAGTCGTGCAACTCGCGCCCTGCCCGGTGCTCGTTGTGCGGGGAGGCGAGCAGGCGTGGCCGCCGGCGCGGATTGTGGCCGGCGCGGACGGCTCACCGGAAGGGGCGGACGCGGTGGCGCTGGCCGGCCAGCTCGCCTGCGAACTTGGGACAGCGCTCACGCTGGTACGGGCGCTCGCGCCGTTGCCGTCAATCCCGGGCGAGACGCCTGGCGCGCAAGCAGAGCGGCGCGACGCGGCCTTCGCCGCCGCCGAGGCTGACCTGAGATCAGTGGCGCACAGGCTGGCGAGCGCCGGGGAACCACAACCCACGGTGGTGGTGGCGGCCACCGACGCGGCGGCCTTGCTGTTGGATACGGCGGCGAGTGACGGCCCCGCGCTGCTGGCCGTGGGGCGGCGCGGCCTTGGTGGCTGGGATCGTCTGCGCCTCGGCAGCGTCTCGACGAAGTTGCTTCACGCGGCGCCCGGTCCGCTGCTGGTCGCCCCCGCCTCCCGCTAATGGCGCGTCCGCGCCGGTGGAGCACGCGTGAATGACACCAATGGCGCCGGCGTGCTACCTGCATCGGCAGCGCGCCCGCCGGCCGCCGCACCGGCCACCCCACCATTCGTCACCTCGGGATTGACCACGGCTGAGGTTGCCCTTCGTCGCGCTCAGGGCCAGGGCAACGACGCGCCGCTGCCGGAGAACCAGACCTACGGCCAGATTCTGCGCCGTAACCTGCTCACCTTTCTCAATAGCGTCCTGACGATGATCGGCGTCGCCTTGCTCGTGCTGGGGCGTGTCAACGACGCGGTGTCCACGGTCGGGATCATGGCGATCAATGTTCTGGTCGGCACCGTGCAGGAGTTGTACGCCAAGCGCAAACTGGACCGCATTACGCTGCTCACCCGGCCAATTGCCACGGTCGTCCGGGATGGGCAGGAGCGCCCGGTGGCGCCGGGTGAACTGGTGACCGGCGACCTCCTCGTCGCGCGGGCCGGCGACCAGCTCGTGGTGGATGGCGAGATTGTCGGCATTGGGCGCCTGGAACTTGACGAAGCGCTCCTCACCGGTGAGTCAGACCCGGTCGTCAAGCAGGCTGGCGATCAGGTCTACGCCGGCAGTAGCTGCCTGGCCGGTGGGGGACGCTATATCGCCACACGCGTGGGAGCTGCCAGTCTGGCCCGGCAACTGACGGTGGGCGCGCGCGCCTTCCGGCAGGTGCGAACGCCACTGCAACGCGAGATTGACGTAATTATCCGCCTCCTGGTGCTGCTGGTTTGCCAGTTCGGTTTCTTGCTGGGCGTCGCATCGCGGCTCCAGGGAATTCCCCTGGTTGAGAGCGTGCAGATCGCGGCCGTCGTTGCGGGGCTGGTCCCCAACGGCCTGATCCTGACGATTAGCGCCGCCTACGCGCTGGGCGCGTTGCGGATGGCTGGGAAGGGCGCGCTGGTGCGCCAGGCGAACGCGGTGGAGTCGCTCAGTCATATCAACGTGCTCTGCCTGGACAAAACCGGTACGCTGACCGCCAATCGCCTGACGCTGGAGGTGGTGCAGCCGCTCGGGGCGCCGGAGGCCGAGGTGCGGGCGCTGCTGGGCGCCTATGCGGCGAGCACCACGAACGGCAACAAGACCATCGCCGCCATCGGCGCGGCCTGCGGCCCGCCTGACGCGGTGTGGCGCATCACGCACGACGTGCCGTTCTCGTCCGCCCGGCAGTGGAGCGCGCTCGCTGTGCATGACGGCGTGCAGGGTGGTATCTATGTGCTGGGCGCGCCCGAACGTCTCCAGACCGCACTCGTGCCCGGCCAGGATTATCAGCCCTGCGTGGATGCCTGGCTCGCGCGTGGCCGGCGTGTGCTGCTGTTCGCCTATCGCGCGGGCCTGGCGCCGCTCTACGACGCTGGCAACCAGCCCTGCCTGCCGGACAGCCTGGCGCCGCTTGGGCTGGTCTCCTTCCGGGATGAATTGCGGCCGGAGGCGGCGGCGACGCTGGCGGGGTTCGCCGCCGCCGGCGTCCAGCTCAAGGTAATCTCCGGCGACCATCCAGACACCGTCGCCGCGCTCGCGCGGCAGGCCGGGCTTGGCCCGGCGCTGCAAACCTGTACGGGTGCGGACCTGGATGGTCTGACCGAGAACCAGATCGCGCGGCTAGCCGCCGAAACGACCATCTTTGGGCGTATTACCCCGGCGCAGAAGGCACGTCTGGTGCGCGCGTTACGCGCCAGCGGCCGTTACGTGGCGATGATTGGCGACGGGGTCAATGATGTGCTGGCGCTCAAAGAGGCGCAGGTGGGCGTCGCCATGCAAAGCGGCAGCCCGGCGGCGCGCGCAGTAGCCGACCTGATCTTGCTGCACGACTCATTCGCGGCGCTCTTGCCGGCGGTGCGCGAGGGCCAGCGGATTCTCAATGGCATGACCGGCATCTTCCGGCTCTTTCTCACGCGCATCGCCGCCGAGATGCTGGTCATCCTGGCGGTCGCGGTGCTGGCTGTGCCCTTTCCCTTCGTGCCGACGCACATCTCACTGCTGACGCTGCTGACGGTCGGCCTGCCGACCTTCGCGCTGGCCGTCTGGGCGAAGCCTGGCCCGCCACCGGGCCAGGCGCTGCGCCGGCTGAGCCGCTTTGTCATCCCCGCCGCCTGGACGCTCGCCATCGCCGCGCTCGTCGTCTACCTGCCCTACATCTTCCTCCACGCCGCGACGCCGCACGCCCGCACGGCGCTGACGGTGACCACTATCCTGGCCGGCGTGCTCCTGATCGTCTTCGCCGCCCCGCCGGTGCGCCTGCTCGCCTGCGGCGAACCAGCCCAGCGGGACTGGCGGCCAGCGGCGCTCGCGGCCATGATGCTCGCCGCGCTGGCGCTGATTCTACGGTCTGCTGCCTGGCGTGGGTTCTTTGCACTGGCCGCCCTCGGGCCGGGCGACTATCTCTGGATCACGGCCGTGACCGGCGCCTGGGCGGCAGGTCTCAACGCGATCTGGTGGACGCGGGCGTTCGAGCGTTTTCTGAACCTGGAGGACAAGTCGCCGCACTGAATGAATGAGCGCGTTGGAGGCGAATAGAGCCAATCTTCCGCACGCGGTCAGCAACTGCAAGCGCCAGTCGGAACGGCAAGCTGCTGGTTACGCGTCACTCGTTGGCAGCAACCTGGCGCACCAGCAGCACCGGTTGCGCGGCCTTCCGCACGACTTCGTCCGCGATACTGCCCAGCAGCGCCCGTTTGGGGCCGGTGAAAGCGTGGGTGCCCATGACGATCAGGTCGGCGCTGGTCTCAGCGGCCAGCGCCGCGATGGTCGGCGCGATGGCGCCAACGCGAGCGTAGCCGTCCGCAACCCGACCCTGCTGGCGGAGGCGAGCGGCCAGGCTGTCGAGCGCCTGCTGCGCGGTCTCGCGCACTTCCTCTTCCCAGCCAAGTGCGATACCCCAGCCGCGGCCCCAGCGGGCGAGCGGCGGCACGACCTGGACCAGCGCCAGACGGGCGCCGGTCGCCCCGGCGAGCGTGCTGGCCACCGCCAGCGCCGCCATGCTCCCAGGAGTCGCGTCCACCGGCACGAGGATCGTCGTCAGCGGCGCGAGTGCTTGCGCGCCCGCCCGCAGCACAACCACCGGCACAGAGCTGTGCGCCAGCGCCTGCTCGGTCACGCTGCCCAGCAGCGCCCGCGCCAGGCCAGCGCGCCCATGTGTCGCCATGACGATCAGGTCCGCGCCAGCGTCGCGCGCCAGCGCGTCAATCGCGGCGGCTGGCTCGCCCTGGCGCACAGAGCTGGTGACCGCCAGGCCGCGCAGCACGTCACTGGCCGCCAGGCGCGCGAGATAGGCGTGCGCCACCGCCTGCTCCGGCGTATCGCCGGTATCGGTAACGCGCACGAGCACCAGCGCGGCGCCCGTGGCGTGCGCCAGCCCCGCCGCGACAGGCAGGGCCGCTTCCGACGTTGGGGTACCATCAACGGGCACGATGAGGGTGCTGAACATCGCTCTGCTCTCTCATGTGGAGCGCGCTTCCGATCATCATGACGGACCGGATGGCTCCTGCACTTCGCGCTTCATGCGCTCGTAGGTGGCCTGGTCAAGTTCACCTGCGGCGTAGCGGCGGCGTAGGATCGCTAGCGGCGTCTCGCTGGCGCTGGGGGTGACGACCCGGCTGCCCGGGCGGCCAGGCTCCAGGCTGAGCACCCAGCGTACCAGCCAGACCAGGCCAGCGATGACTGCTCCCCAGAAGGCGAGCATCACCAGCCAGCCCAGCCCCATCATCATACCCCACCCCCAGCCAGCGCCGGGCATCCGACCCGGCGCACCGTAGCCCCACATCATCCCCGGCCCCATCCACTGGCGGCCCGGCAGGAGCATCCAGAGCAGCGGCGCGAGCAGTGCGGTCGCGACCAGGATGACTAGCAGTATGCCAACCAGGCGGCGTGTGCTGTGTTGCATTGTGGCCTCCGTTCTTGCCTTGCCTAGCTGTCGGGCCTAGTCAGCGCGATTCACCAGCGTCATATCCTCGTGAGCGCCCGGTGCGCCCCAGATTACCCCCAGCGCCTGATCGGTCGCCTGGGCGAGTGGCCGCGTCATATCTATCGGCCAGACTTCCGCCAGCTCGCGCGGCGGGACATACGCGGCCCGGAGCGCCGGCCAGAGCGGCAGACGCGCGTCGGAGACGGTCTCCGGGTCATGTTCGCGCGCGGCCAGGCGCGCGCGCAGGGTCGCCTCGTCGGCCTGGCACTCCAGCGCTACCAGGCGCGCGCTGGCCTGTGCGGCCAGTTGCCGGAGCAGCGTTCGTTCAGCCAGGGAACCATACGTCGCGTCGAGCACGACCGGTTGCCCCCGGCGCAGCCAGCGGGCGGCGCGCCGGCGCAGCAGCGTGTAAGTGCGGCGGGTCATCGTCGCGCTGTAGATGCCGGCGCCGAAGTCTTCGCCCCGGCGCTCGGTGCGCCGCAACCCGGCCAGTTCCTTGCGGACGACGTCGGATGACAGGTGGATGAGACCAAACCGCCCGGCAACGGCCCGCGCCAGGCTGGTCTTGCCACTGGCGGGCAGGCCCATCACGACGACGAGGGTACGCCGGTCAAGTCCACCGGCAGTGGCCCAGGCCAGGTCGAAGTAGGCGCGGGCTTCGGCGGCCAGCCGAGCCGCTTCCGCTGGGGGTAGCGCCGGCATAGCCGCCTGCATCCCCACCACCTTGCCCCGCACATAGGCGCGGTAGCACTCGTAGAATGCCAGTAGCCGGCGGAGCTCCTCGTCGCCCGTGGCGCGAATGTACCTGTCGGCGAAGGCCAGGCCCAGGTCGGCCCGGCCAGCATGGGCGAGATCCATCGCCAGGAAGGCCACCTCCGCCGCGACATCGCCACACCGGTAGCGGGCGCTGAAGTCGAGACAGTCGAAGAGGTGGACCCGGCGGCCCTCAACGCAGATATTAGCCGCATGGAGATCGCCGTGGCCGTCGCGAATCCGTCCGGTCTCCACGCGACGCGCCAGCAACGGCTCTTCGGCCGTCAGAAAACGTTCGACAAAGGCGGCGATCAGCGCCCGATGTTGCGCCGGTAAGATTGACTCTGGCAACGCCGCCGTCTGGGAGAAGTTCTCCAGCCAGTTTGCGCGCACGGCCGCTGGCTCGCCCCATTCGTCCACGCCCGGCCCGGTCGCCGCGCGCCCGTGGAACGCCGCGAGCTGGCGCGCAACGCGCTGGAACAGCTGCGGGCTGGCCAGCCCGCGTTCGAGCAGGGCGGGGAGCATCCCCGCCGCCGGCAGGCGGCGCATCTTGACGACTGGCTCGCCCGGCCATTCGCCATCAACCACGACCGCCGCGCCGCCGCGCCTGGTGATCGTCGCGACGCCAAGATAGACGTCCGGGCAAAGCCGCTGGTTGAGGCGTACTTCGGCGGCGCAGGCGGCGCGCCGCCGCGCCAGCGTCGAGAAGTCGGCGAAGCCAAGGTTCACCGGCTTCTTGATTTTATAGGCATACGCGCCCGCGAGAATGACCCACGAGAGATGCGTCTCGTGCAGGCGCAGATTGTGGGCGGTATGGGTGAAGGCTTCCGGCCGCAGCAGCGCCGCCGGTAGGGCCGGTGTCTCCACGTCCGCTGACGCTCGCGCCGCAGGTGGACCAGCGGTGACCTGCTGATACGGCGCCATAATCATTCCCTCCCGCTAGGCCGCTGGACCAGCGGCGCGACTCGTCGCTGCATTGAGCATGCCAGCTGGAGGTTACGCGCCGCGTTGCGCCACGTCGCTATGGGGTAAATGGCGGGCGCCGGTCAGACGCGCCGGTGCAGCCTGGAACCTGTGACCGGGTGGTATCGGCAATCGCCATGCCAGGGCCGGCGCGTGCCGACCCCAGCACACTGAGGTTGCAGCCTGACGGGCGCTCGCCGCGCCGTCACGGCGTATATTCCTCGACATTGATGGCCCCGACACCGCTCTTCAATTGCACCTCCAGATGCGCTGGCGCTGCGGCGTAGCCCGGCGCGGTATACCGATCACCGTCCTGCTGGTAACTGGTTGGCACGCTGAGGCCACCTAGCCCTCGGTCCACAGTCAGGCGCGCCGGCGCGCCGCGTGGCACGCGCAGGGTCACGGCTCCAACGCCGCTATTCACCACGATACCGTAGTTATAGCTGCCGGAGGGAAGCGTAATCGTCGTCTCGCCAACGCCAGTCCGCACGTCCAGCCCGGTCAGGTGCAAGCCGCGCAAATCGAGTGTGGACTGCCCGACACCAGTATTCACCTGAAGGTGTAGGGGCACGCCGGGCACGAGTTGCAGCACCCAGCCCGCATCGCGGCTATTGAAGTTCACCGTGTTACCGTTCCGCTCGCTGCGGAGTGTGTAGTACGCGGTGTCGCCGTCCAACTGGAACGCTTGCGTAATGCGTTCGTTGCGGAGCCGATCCACCGTGCCGGTGATGAGTGCGCCGTCGGCAGTGCCGGCCGTGATTTGCAGCCGTGTTACGCTCGGGCTAATTACTACGTCAGCGCCACGCGCGCCGCCGAGCGCCTGGTCAATCGTCTCCTGCCCACCCGGCGTCCCGCGCGCGGTCAGCAACCAGAAACCCACTCCCAGCACGCAGAGGGTGGCGACCACAATGGTGGCCGAGAGCAGCGCGGAGCGGCGCCCAATCAGGATTTCCGCGCCGAGCGCAATGAGCAATACCGGCCACAGTTGCAACAGATTCAACCAGGTATTCCACGCCAGGAGATTCAGGTTTGTCAGCAGGAAGAGCATCCCCAACCCGATCAGGATGATCGGGCCGACCAGGCTTGGTGGTCGCGCCTGCCGGGGTGGCTCTGATGACGGGACGGGTGATGACGGCGCCAGAGTAGTAACATTCGGTTGCACCGGAGATTGTTCGCGTTCATCGGCGATGAACGGTGTGTCAGTCTTCATGGTTTCCCTCCCGCTGGCGATGCCAGCGTGCACGCCAGCGTGACTAGCGCCGCGCGGAGAACCGATTGCGATACAGAAGGTACGCGCCCACGGCGATCAGCGCGAGTGACCATACGTAGCCGGCGGCTGGACCGAGCGTGCCGAGAACCAGGGTGCCCAGGAGCAGGCAGGCCGCTGCCGGGAAGAGCGCCCACTGTCGCCGGCCCTGCGGCGCGGGGACCAGATACACGACACCGAACGTCAGGGCGAGGCCGTAGAACAAGAGGCTGCCCGCCAGCGACGCCTGACCAGTCGGGCCTACCGCAGCCACCAATGCGAGCGTGAAGAGTGCGCCAGCAGGCACGATCGCCCACCAGCGTTCCCGGCGATCGAAATAGACGGCTGCGAAACCGGCGCCAAGCAGCGCCAGGAAGGCACTGCCGCCCCATTGCACGTACTCGCCGCCCAGCGCCGCCAGGCCCAGCACCACACCAATGCCCAGCAACGTACTGGCTGGGAGGAGCGCCCCCCACTGGCGCCGGTTATAGAGAAAGTACGCCAGGAACACGCCGCCGGCAATGCTGAAGATGCCGGCCCATACCCACTCGGCAAAGGTGATCACGCCGGTGTTGAGGAGCAAGAGTACGCCGCCACCGATGATCAACACAGTGCCCCAGAGAGCGCGAGAGTCAATCCGCCGCATCGTTCACCCCTGTCTGTCGCCATGCGGCACAAATACGCCGCGTCGCGGCCTATTACCCGCCAGTGATCGTCGTCAGATCATCACGGGGGGGCCAAAGTACGTTCGCGCTGGTGGCTGGCTGAGCACCCAGAAGGTATATAGCCCGACGATGGTGCCTAGCGGGACATTGGGCAGACTCAGGATGCCCACCACAATCGCCAGTGGCCGCGCCCAGGACTTACGCTTCAACAAGCCATAGCCGGCGGCCAGACCCGGCAGCGCCACGATCGTCAACAGGAGACCGACACTGATTCCCACGATGCCGAGCACGGAACGCGCGGTCACATCGCCGCTAGCGAGCCCGATGCCGGTGAGTAGCAAGAAGACGAATACGCCAAGCACCAGAAAGACGGCGTGGCCGATCAGGTAGAGCCAGCCAAGGATGGTGATATGGGGTTGCAGTTCGTCGGTCGTCAGTTCATTCATGGGAATTTCTCCTCACCCGTAGGCGCCGCAGCCAGCGTATCCGGACCGGATGACGGCAGGCCGCGCCGCACGAGAATGCCGATCCCGATCGCGATCAGAACCAGCGGCCAGGCATAGCGCCAGACGTCAATGTTGAAGAGTTCCTGAACGAGGAAGAGTGTGCCGATGAGGACGAGGACGATTCCACCGATGACTCCGTCACGGGTATGCGTCCCCCGGTTGGCGCCCATAATGCTTCCTCCTGTCACCCAATAGCCATACTGCCAGGTTCAGTATCAGCCGCTCCGGTTGCGAGGTAGGTAGCGACAGGTAAACGAACGGCTAATTGGGTATACAGTGCCTTCTTGCCGGACTGGCCTGTGACCCGGCCTCAGATGAAGCAGCGCGACGCTGTTGACGTTCGCTACACGCTCCGCAACCTGGTCTGCAACCCCGGCACGGTACGCTGGCGATTCAGTGGCAGGATGTTCTGCCCGATACCCTGCACGCCACAAAGGGGGCGGACATGAAGGCTACCGCTGCGCCGGCCACACGATTCGGTGTGGAACGCTACTTCTTGTTGCTCCTGGGCGGCATAGTTGTGCTGCTGATCTTTGCTGGTATGAGCCTCCTGGTCGCCGGGCAAACACCGCCTGCGCTGCCGGCGGACTCGCCCGGCCGGACAGTGCAGCAGTTCTACGAGGCGCTGGGGGCGCAGGATTATCAGCGCGCGTACACGCTGCTGAGCGACCAGATGACGGCGAAGCCGACCCGCGAGGAATTCGTGCGCTACAACGCGGACCGGAGCAGCACAGAGCAGACCGCGCAGCGCGTGCGCCTGGAGACCGAGAAGATCAACGACGATGCCGCAACGGTGACGGTCAGCGTCACCGTCCACTACGTCAGCGGCGCTCCCTTCGGCGGCAGCGAATACACGATGACTGAGACGTTCAGCCTGCGCCACGACGCCGCCGGCTGGCGGATCAGTGATTTGCCGTACCGCTACCGGCCCTATCCCGGAAAATTCGTGCTGCCTGCCCAGGCGCAAGGAGGTTAGCCATGCAAATCGCCCGCCGGGTCTACCTCTACCTGGTGACCTTCATCAGCCTGCAACTGGTGTTGAGCGGCGCGGCGAATCTGCTCCGCTTGCTCGCTGAACAAGCGCTTGGGACGACACAGAATGCACTGCTCGTCGCGAGCGACTACCGCCGCGAGCAATTCAGCCTGTGGGGCGCGGTGCTGCTGGTAGGCGCGCCGGTCTGGGCGATTCACTGGTATCTGGCTCAGCGCGGCGTGGCGGCAACGCGCCCCGAAGCGGCGCAGGAACGCCGCTCGGTGCTGCGAACATTGCTGATCTACGCGGTGCTCGGGGTGGCGCTCTGGCAGGTATTCTTTGCCTTCACTAATCTGGTTCGAGCCATCGTGCTGGCGTTCTCTGCCGCCGGTACCCAGACGCTGCGTGACACGGCCGGTGGCGCGGTGGCGGCGCTACTGGTGTACGGCTCCGGCTGGTCCTACTACTGGTGGGTCCGCAACATGGACAATGCCGTGGCGCCCGAGACGCAGGGGGCGGCGACGGTCCGGCGCTGGTATTTCTACCTGGCGAACTATGCGACGTTGTCGGTCACCATGTGGGCGACCGCACAACTCACGCGCCACCTGTGGGAACTGCTCACCACCCAGAGTACAGCGGTGCTGAGCGACAATTTCACCGTGCCGCAGCGGCTCGCCAGCGACGTTGGCTGGCTCCTCACAGGGGCGGCGCTGTGGACCTGGCACTGGTTATTTGTCCAGCGCGAGCTGGCGCACGCGGCGGACGAGCAGCATTCGGCGCTCCGCAAGGTCTATCTGTACGGGGTGATCCTCCAGACCGTCGCGGTGACGCTGACGAATCTGGCCCTGTTTGGCTACAAGGCGCTGCAATTGCTGCTCGGTGGCAATACGCGCGCGGGCATCGGCGCAGACCAATCGCTGCTGACAGCCGCCGGCGGTCCGTTGCTCACGGCGGCGGTCTACGGCGCGTTCTGGGGCTATCACCGCGAGGCGCTCAATCGCGACGCGCTGCTCGTAGCCGAGCAACCGCGCCAGGCGAGTATTCGCCGGGTCTACTCGTACCTTGTCGCGGCGGTGGGCCTGGCCGTGCTAGCCGGCGGGGCGGCCGACCTCGTGCGCTTGCTCGTGGACTTCTGGCTCGGCGGCCAGGCCACCATCGCGCTGACGCGGTCAGGCTGGGCCGACCAGATCAGCCTGTTCGTCACCCTGATCCTCGTCGGCGCACCGGTCTGGGTGAGCGAATGGCTGCGTATCCAGCGGCTCGCCTTTGCCCCGGCTGGCGAAGGAGAGCGCCAGTCATTGATCCGCCGGATCATGCTCCTGCTCGTCCTCTTCAGCACGGTGATCGCCCTGCTGGCGAGCGCCGCCGTCCTGGTGTACCAGCTACTCCGCAACGTGGGCGCCGCGTTGAGCGGCAGCGCCAGCAGCGACCTGAGCTGGGCGCTCGGCGTGAGCATCACGGCCGGCGCGCTGCTGGCGTATCACCTGCGCGTGCTGATAGACGACCAGCGAGCGCGGCCGGCGCCACCAGCCGCTACGCCGGCTGTGGCAACTGGTGCGGCGACTCTGCTCATATTCATCCAGGGTGATACGGCCGCGCTAACCGCAGCGGTCGCGGCTGCTCAGGGCGCGCTGCCGGCCGGCAGCGTGGTTGAGACGTTCGCGGGCGATACCGTGACGGCGGCGGAGCTGCGCCAGTGGCTGGAGGCTCGTCCAGCGCCCAGGTCCGCGCCGGCCATGCCAGATAAAGCGGCGACGCAACCCACGCACGCCTGAATAGTGGCCGGCCGGGGCGCTGTACGAGGGCGTCCATAGCCGGCCACCACTGGCTAGCCGCAGCGGCGCCAGCGCGCCGGCCTCACCGCTGGCGCAGGCCGGCCGCCACGCGGCGCCGCAGCAGCAAGATCGGGCGCGGTGTCTCCCGCACTACCGCTCCGGCGACGCTCCCCAGAATATCGCGCGCCGGTCCGGTGAGCGCGTGCGTGCTCATCACGATGAGGCCGGCGTCCAGCTGGTCCGCCACCGTCAGAATGGTCTCTGCCAGCGGCCCGAAGATCGCCCGCCCCTGTGCAACGAACCCGCGCTGCTGCAAATCTTCGCTGACGGCCTGGACATAGTGCTGTGCATCGGCGAGTGCCTGCCGGTCATACACCACGGCAAGGTGTGCGCCGTCGCCGGACACCTGATCCTCGGCTGGGGCCGGGACGATGACCCGCAGGAGAAAGAGTTCCGTGCCAGTGGCGGCGGCGAAGTCGGCGGCGAGATCGATCGTCGCCGCGCTGGCCGCGCTGCCGTCCACCAGGACGAGCAGCGGCGAGAGCGGGTGGGGCGCCGGCGTGGCGGCAGCGGCGGGACCAACCAGGATGACTGGGATTGGGCAGTGCGCCAGCACGTCCTCCGTCATGCTCCCGGCCCGCAGCCGCGCCAGGCCATGTCGCGCATGGGCCGCCATCACCACCAGTTCGGCGTGGCGTTCACACGCGGTCGCCACAATCTCGGCCGGGACACTGCTCACCGTGGGGACGGTCCGAATCAGCGTCTCCACCGGCACATCGCTGGCGGACGCGGCGGCGCCGGCCGGCGCCGCCGGATCAACTGGTGCGCCGGGCGCGACAAAGTGAACCACGGTAATGGTGCCTCCGGTCGCATCGCCGATCGCCTGGGCGACCTGGAGCGCCGCAAGAGCCTGCGGAGTCTCGTCGAGTGGCACGAGCAGTCGTTTGAACATGCTATTCCCTCCCACCGAGCAACCTCGCGATCGCCTAACGAGCACCGCGCCAGCAGCTCGCTTGCCTGCTCTATCGTGCGGCTCGGCGGTTGCCAGCCGCATAGCCAGAGGTAAACAGGAAGGTAATGGCGACGTGCCGGCCCCACCAGGCCGGCACGGTCACGTCTTGAGTTGTCTGGGCAGCGCTGGTTACTCGACCGGACGCGGGGCCGGCGCCACGCCGGTCGCCTTCTCCGTGGCGCGGGCAACCAGGACAGGTATGGCGGCGTTACGCACGATACTTTCCGCGACGCTGCCCAGCACCCAGCGGGCCGGGCCACCGCGCCCGTGGGTCGCCATGACGATGAGTGACGCCTCTTGCGCTGCGGCAACCTGCACGACTTGTTCAGCGGCCACTCCTTCCGTAACGCGCGTGGTCACGGTGAGGTTTTCGCGGCGCAGCCGCGCCGCGACCTGCTCCAGGTAGTCCCCAGCGACCGCGCGCGCTGCCGAATTCGCAGCGACCCGCACGAGCATGACCTCCAGACCCAGCGCGTGGGCCAGCTCGCGCGCCAGCGACAGCCCTGCTTCGGCGAGCGGGGTGCCGTCAAGCGGGACGAGGATACGCGTCAGAGTCGCCAGGGACGGGCGCGCGCCGCGCACGATGAGCAAGGGGCAGTTCGCCGCGTGGAGCACGACTTCGGCGACGCTGCCCAGGGCGAAGCGGGAGAGGCCGCTGCGACCGTGGGTAGCGATGGCGATGAGGCCGGCCTGCTCTTCCTCGGCCGCGCCGAGAATCACGCTCGCTGGCGGACCGGAGGCCACCATGGTACGCACCGTCCGGCCCTCTGCCTGTAATGGTGCGGCGATGTGGGCCAGGTACTCGCGCGCGGCGTGCTCTTCGGTGTCATAGAGTTCCTGGTACACCTCCGGCAGCCCATATGGTCCGACTGGAACCGTAGTTGAGGCAGCCTGAAGCGCGCGAACCAGGATCAACTCCGACCCCAGCACGCCGCTCAGGGCCGCCACATACGGCAGCGCCGCCTCGCTCAGTTGCGAGCCGTCCAGCGCCACCAGGATACGTTCGAACATCATCGCCTCCTCTCAGCCGGCGCTCAGTGTGGTCAGCTGGCTACCTCTTGACGATAGGCGACTCTGGTTGCTGGGTGGGTTTCCCCAGGCAAACAGCAGGTAAACGAGTGCGCCGCGCGGCGCACGATGAGCGTTCACATGACGCCCATCCATCAAGGCTACGGCGACCCTCACCCGGCGACAGCGCGCCGGAATACCGGGTAGATAGCGCGGGAGAACTTGCCCAGTTCTCGCGCCAGGCGCACCGGGGCCACGCCGGCAGGGTTCAGGTGCTGGAACTCCAGCTCGGTGTAGCGCACCCCCGGGCGTCCGGCGAGCGCGGCCTGGAATTGCCGCGACTCACTCACCGGGATGACCATATCGCTGCGGTCATGGAGGAGGACGAGCAGCGGGGCCTGGACATCCGCCAGGTATGTCACTGGAGACATGGCGGTCAAGCGCGCCTGCAATGCTGAAGGCAAGCGCCGCAGCGCAGCCTCTGCCGCGTCGGCGTCCAGATGGGTGAGGAGCGGAGAGATGGCCCGGCCGTCCGCCGAGAGCGTGTCGGGGTCCACGCGACCGCCCGGCTCGGCGCACGCCTCGCGGAGCAGCGCCGCTTCGCGCGGCGCCAGCTGATCCGTCAGCGAACGGACATAGACCCTGCGGGTGAGCTGGTCCACCGGCCAGGGTTCGCGCCCGCCCGCGCCATCGGGCCGCGAGGCGCTGGCGATATCTCGGGCGAGCGTCCACATCGAGGCGAAGGGCGCGTAAGCCGCGACAAACGCGACGCGGTCGCGGATGCGCGGATCGGCGGCGGCCATCAGGCTGAAGGCGCCGCCAACGCAGGTTCCCAGGAAGCCGCTCCTGGCCGCGTCAACATCCGGGCGCTCGATCAGCCACTGGTAGGCCAGCGCGAAGTTCTCTACATCGTCCGGATCGAAGCGCAGGTCGCGCATCGCGGGCGACCAGTGCAGGAGCGCCACGAAGCCAGCACGCGCCAGGGCCGCGCCGAGGCGGGGTACCTGGGGATGCTCGACGGCAAAGGGGACGACGCCGAGGCAGACGAGCAGGCCGGGATGGGGACCAGGGGCGGCGGGCCGGTACAGGTCTCCCTCGACCACACCATGCCGCGTCGCATAGTGGACTCGCTCGACCACCGGCGGCGTGGTGAGCCAATCCACCGGCCGGGACGGCAGCATCGGGAAGACGTTGAGCAGGAAAACCGCCGATCTACCCACCGCGCGGAGCGACCGCACCGCGTTGGCGAGGATACGGCACGCCGTCCGATCGGCGCGCCGCCGCAGGGCCGCAAGGCCGGGCGCCGCGCCGGGAAGGGCAGGACACTGGCTGACTTTTGTTGCCATGGCAAACCTTGTCCTCTTGCTACGCTCCCGCCACACAGCAACTGCCCCGGGCGGGGCTACTCGCTACCGTGAGTGTCTCCGCTGGCGGTTGCTCATGACGTAGCAATCCATAACCAACAGATAAATGGTCGTCCCCTGGGCAGCCAGCCACGATTTGGACAGTTCAACAACTGATATTGTCCCGGTGAATGCCGCGCGGGGCGTGCTCATG
>DASUBC010000110.1:0-2067 GCA_035763465.1 Thermomicrobiales bacterium | reverse complement strand
CAGCGATCTGCCGGCCGTGAGCGGTTTTCAGACGGTGTGCGACCCGTACACGGGCGCGGATGTCTACGTTATCCCGCAAATCAAGCCCGACTGGGCGGTGCTGCATGTGCAGGAGGCCGACGCGTTCGGCAACGCGCGCGTCCGCGGCACGCCCTTTTGGGACCGGATCATGAGCCGCGCGGCCGACCGCGTAATCGTCACCGCCGAGCGTATCGTGCCGTCCGAGGACTTCATCGCCTGCCCCGAACTGACACTGGCGCCGGGCTTCCTGGTCGCGGCGGTCGTCGCCGCGCCGGGCGGCGCCTGGCCCGGCTCGTGCTATCCCGCCTACGGGATTGACGAGGCGGCGGTCTTCGCGTACCTGGCGGCGTCGCGCGACCCCGATCGGCTGGCAGCCTACCTGGCGGAGATCCAAGCGCGCGATCGCCTGGGTGACGACATATCCCCTGAGATGGACGGCGCGCGCGAGTAAACGGGGTGATGAGGAGTCGTGGTGCCCAGCATTGCCAGCATCGCTGACCTGATGGCCGTCTGCCTGGCGCGGCTGATTCGCGATAGCGAGGTCGTCTTGCAGGGCGTTGGGTCGCCGCTGCCACTGGTAGCGATTGCGCTGGCGCGGGCGACCCACGCGCCGCAGGCTGTGGCGCTGTCGGTCGCGGGCGGTGTGAACGCTAGCCCGGCGCGGCTGGCGCGGTCGAGCGCCGACCCTGCGCTGGCGGCGGGCGCGGCGGCGGTCTTCGCCAACGACGATTTCTACGACCTCTGCGCGCGGGGCAAGATTGACCTGGCCTTCCTCGGCGCTGTGCAGATTGACGCGCAGGGGCGCACGAATGTCAGCGCGATCGGCGACTACGCGCGGCCGAAAGTGCGTCTGCCCGGCGGTGGCGGCGCGGCGATGATTCTGCCGACCGCGCGCCGCGTCGTCCTCTGGCGTACTCGCCACGACCGCCGTACCTTCGTCGAGCGGCTCGACTTCGTCACCGGCGCGGGCAACGTGGACCGCGTGGTAACGTCGCTGGCCGTGCTCCGCCGCGTTGATGGACGGCTCACGCTGGAGTCGGTCCACTGCTGGTCAACCGTGAAAGTGGTTCGTGAGCATACCGGCTTCGCGCTGCCAGCACCAGATTCAGTGCCGCCGACACCGCCGCCAACCGCCGGCGAACTGGCCGCACTGGCGGACGTTGACCCCGAGCGGGTGCGCGACCTGGAGTGGATGTGACCTGGCCGCTACGACGCCACCCGGCGCGCGAGGCCGCCGAGACCGGCCTTGCGAAGCAGCGCACCCGTCAGCGCGGTGAATTCAGTGATGCCGAGCCGGGTGACGCCCCAGGTGTAGACGAGCGCGCCGAGGCCGGCGGCGACGAAGAGCGCCGCCGCTTCTCGCATGAGCGCGGGGCCGGGTAGCGCGCGTTCGATGCCGCTGGCGACCGCCCAGGCGAGCAGGGCCATTACCACGCTCATACCGACGCAGATGGCGAGCGCGCGGCGGAACGCTCGCCAGTGCTCCGCCGTGAGCAGCCGCCGGCCGAGCCAGAACATTACCAGCGCGTGGAAGGTCCACTGCACGGAGATCGCGCCGACCAGCGCGACCATGCCGAAGCGCCCGACCAGCGCGACCTCGACGCCGATGTAGAGCACGACCGACGCGACGCCAACCAGCTGCGGCGTCAGGGTATTGTGCCGGGCGTAGAAAACATTGATCAGCAACTGGTCGTATGCCTGGAAGAAGGTGCCGGGCACGTAGCCGATCAGCGCGATGACGATCAGCCGCGCGTCGGCGTTGCTTGTCGCGCCGTGACGGAAGATCAGGTGGCCGAGCGGTGAGGCCAGCGCCAGCAGGCCGAACGCGGCCGGGGCGATCAGCACGGTGGTCAGCCGCAGGGCGGTCGCGAAGGTCGTCTGGAAACCGGCGTCGTCGCCGGCGGCAGCCTGGCGCGCGAGCGCGGGCAGCGCGCCGAGTGAGATGCCGGTCGCCACCAGGCCGAGAACGAGCTGCTGAATCTGGGTGGCGTAGCGCATCGCGCCGAGCGCGTCCTCACCAGCGTTCCAGGCGAAATGCCGGTCCAC
>DASUBC010000109.1:0-3377 GCA_035763465.1 Thermomicrobiales bacterium | reverse complement strand
AGTATCCGCTTCGTCAGCCCCTGAATCGCCGCCGCGTCGAGCAGGCCGGTCGGCGCATAGGCGCCCATGCCGCCCGTGTTCGGCCCCTCGTCGCCGTCATTCACCCGTTTATGGTCGCACGCCGGCAGCAATGGCAGCACCGTCTCGCCATCGGTCAGCGCCAGCAGCGAAACCTCGCGGCCAGTCAGGTATTCCTCGACCAGCAACGTCTGGACCGGCGCGCCGAGCGCCCCTTCAAACATGAAATCGTTGACTGTGCCAGCGGCCTCGTCATAGTTCTGGGCGATGACGACGCCTTTGCCCGCCGCCAGGCCATCGGCTTTGATCACCGTGGGATAGGGCACGGATTCGAGGTAGTCGAGCGCAGCGTCGGCATCGAGGAAGCGCGCGGCGCGGCCGGTCGGCACGCCGGTCTCGCGCATGATCTCCTTCGCCCACCACTTGCTGCTCTCGATGCGCGTTGCCGCCGCCGTCGGCCCGACGATAGTCAAACCCGCTTCACGGAAGCGATCCACGATACCGCGCGCCAGTGGCTCCTCCGGCCCGACGATCGTCAGGTCAATCCGCCGCTGGCGCGCAGCGTTCAGCAATCCCTCAATATCGTTCACCGCCAGCGGCAGGTTCTCCGCGATCTGCCCGGTGCCCCAGTTCCCCGGCGCGCACCACAGCCGCGCACAACGCGGGCTACGCGCGATCGCCCAGCAGAGCGCGTGTTCCCGCGCCCCACCCCCAACCACCAGTACTCGCAGCCCCGCTTCCGCCAATGCCCTACTCCTTCTTCATGTGGCCGCACGGGGAACGGATTTACCACAGAGGACACAGAGACCACGGAGAGGGGACGGAGAAAAAAAACGAATAAAGAACTTCTCTCTCGTCCTCTGTGCCCTCTGTGGTTCAATCGTATCCCTCTCGGCGGTCTCTGCGTGCTCTGTGGTTAAACATCGGCCCTTACCGGACGAAGCGGCCGTAGTGACGCAGCCGGAACTGCCGCACGACGGCGGCGCGGAAGGCGTCGCCGGTGCCATCGGCCGCCTGCGCCAGCCCACCTTCCCAGGCGCCGCGCAGGTCGGCGACCGGCAATGCCAGCATATCGCCAATTTCCAGCTGCTCGCCGCCGGCCACACCGAGTGGCAGCGCGGGGAGCTCGTGCTCTGCCGCCAGCGCCAGCACGCGCGGCAGATCATCCTGGCGCACGGCCACGACGATCCGGCTGCCGGCTTCGCCAAAGAGCACGCGGTCGATCCGGCCGCCATTCGCGGCCAGCAGCACATCGAGCGCCGCCTCCGCAATCGTCGCGCCGCACGCGCTGGCGATCGCGCCTTCCACCAGCGCCACCGCCAGGCCGCCCTCGCTGGTATCGTGCGCGGCCAGTAGCAGACCCGCGCCGTGCGCGGCCAGCACGCAGCGGTGCAGCTGCGCCTCCAGGTCGAGATCGAGCGCGGGCGGCGCGCCTGCCACCCTGGTATGCATCAGCGCCAGGTATTCACTGCCGCCGAGCGTCGCCGCCCGCCCGCCCAGCAGCACCAGCGCCGCGCCCGCCGGCCAGCGCATCGTCAATGCGGTCGCGACGTTGTCCAGCAGCCCGACCGCGCCGACCGTCGGCGTCGGCGGGATAGCGACGCCGTCGCTCTCGTTGTAGAGGCTGACATTGCCGCTGACGACCGGCGTGTCGAGCGCGCGGCACGCCGCCGCCATGCCCCGCACCGCGCGATCGAGTTGATAGAAGTTCTCCGGCTTCTCCGGCGACCCGAAATTGAGGCAGTTCGTAATCGCCAGTGGTCGCGCGCCGGTGCAGACCAGATTGCGCGCCGCCTCGGCCACCGCGTGCCGCCCACCGAGTTCGGGGTCGAGGTAGCAGTAGCGCGGATTACAATCGGTTTTCAGCGCCAGCCCCTTGCTGCCGCCTTTCACGCGCACCACCGCCGCGTCCGCTTCGCCCGGCGCGACGACGGTGTTCGTCAGGATTGTGTGGTCGTAGCGCTGGTAGACCGGCCGCCGGCTGGCGATATTCGGCGCGGCGAGCAGGGCAAGCAGCGCCAGCGCCGCCTGGTCGCCGATGTCCGGCAGGGTATCCGGGTCGAACGCCCGCAACTCGGCCAGCTCTGGCGCTTCGGCGCCTTCGCGGTAATAGGTCGGGCATTCGTCGGTGAAGAGCCGCGCGGGCACTTTGCAGACGACGTCGTCGCCATCGGTCACGCGCACCAGACCATCATCGGTGACATAGCCGATGACGTCGGAGTGCAGGTCCCAGTGCTGGAAGATCGCCTGCACCTCCGCCTCGCGACCGCGCTCGACGACGACCAGCATCCGTTCCTGACTCTCGGAGAGCATGATTTCGTAGGGCGTCATGCCCGCTTCGCGCCGGCTGACCTTCGCCACGTCAATCGTCACGCCGACACCACCCCGGTCCGCGACCTCGACCGTGGAACTCGTCAACCCCGCCGCGCCCAGGTCTTGCATCCCGACGACCGCGCCGGTCGCCAGCGCCGCCAGGCATGCTTCGAGCAGCAACTTCTCCAGGAAAGGGTCGCCGACCTGCACGGCCGGGCGCAGTTCGGCGAAGCGTGCGGTCGGGTCGGCCAGCGACGCCAGCCCCGACGCGCCGTGAATGCCGTCGCGCCCGGTCGCCGCGCCGACCAGCAGAATGGGGTTGCCCACGCCGGACGCTTTGGCGCGCATGATCTTCGCGGCGTCAATGACACCGACGCACATCGCGTTGACCAGTGGATTCCCCGCGTAGCCGGGGTCGAAGAAGAGGTCGCCGCCAACCGTCGGAATACCGAGGCTGTTGCCGTAGCCCGCGATGCCGCCGACCACGCCGCCGAAGAGATAGCGCGCCCGCGCTTCACTGAGTGGACTGAAGCGGAGTGAATCGAGGATGGCGATCGGCCGCGCGCCCATCGTGAAGATGTCGCGCACAATGCCGCCGACACCGGTCGCCGCGCCCTGGTACGGCTCGACCGCGCTCGGGTGGTTATGCGATTCGATCTTGAAGACGACCGCCAGGCCGTCGCCGATGTCCACTGCGCCGGCGTTCTCACCCGGCCCTTGCAGCACACGCGGCCCGCTGGTCGGGAAGTGTTTCAGCACCGGGCGCGAATTTTTGTAGCCGCAATGCTCGCTCCACATCGAGCCGAACATGCCCAGTTCCACCGGCGTCGGCTCGCGTCCAAGCAGTTCGACGATCTGGCTGTATTCCTCGTGCGTCAGCGCCACATCGCGCAGTTGCGCCTCGGTTGCCGGCATCTATGCTCCTCAATTGCTTGCCGCCGCGTGCGGTCGGACAGTCCCCGCTGGGGATTCTAGCAAAGACCAGCGTTCACGACAGGCGCCAGCGCGGTATGGAAGTTGCAACCAGCGATGCTGAACCGTTGCGC
>DASUBC010000108.1:0-2645 GCA_035763465.1 Thermomicrobiales bacterium | reverse complement strand
GCTACCTGCTGGGTCTGCTCCTTGCTTACCCTGACGTCGCGCATGAGGTGGCGGACGAAGTGCTGGCCGAAGACTTTACCGACACGACCGAGCGCCTGCTGTGGGAGGCGATCCGGCCGCTGGTCAGCGCCGACCCGCGCTTGCGTTCCGCCGACCTCATCGCGGCGATCGCCAATGAAGACCTGCGGACGATCGCCGAGCAGGTGCTGGCCGCGCGTGATGGTCGTCCCGAGGGTATCCCCGGCCCGATCCGGCGGGAAATCCACGACACGTTACGCGAGGTGCGCCGCGAGGCGCACGACCTGCGCTTCCGCCAGTTGCAGGCCGCGATGGCCGAGGCGAACTTCGCCGGTGACCGCGAGACCCTCAGCGCCCTGACCGGTCAGCTGGTGACGCTGCTCGCCGCCCGCCGCGCCTTCGACCCGCCGCCCAGCCCCTACTTCCATGACACGCGCACGGTGGTGGAGAAACGCTGATCTGCATTCCACACGCGTGTGGTACACTGGTAAGGATCATTGCAGACCTCCTTGCATGAATGATTTGCCTTACCAGGAGCGTTGTGATGAAAGAAATGCTCGCTACTCTGACAAGTAAAGGTCAACTTACTGTTCCGGCTGAAGTGCGTCGGCAACTTGGACTCAAGCAGGGTGATAAGGTCGCATTCATGCTCAAGGATGGACAGGTCACCCTGCATGTGCCGCGATATGTCGGTATTGCCGCGCTACGTGGTGCGGCGGGTACATTATCACAACCACTGTCCTGGAAAGAGATCGAGCAAGTAGTGGCCGAGGAGCGTGCCGAGCGCGCGGCTCTGAAGGCGTCTAGGTAAGCATGGCTACCCCCTTTATTGATACCAATATTTTGATTCGCTTTCTCACCGGTGACAATCTCCGGCAACAGGCTGCTGCCGCGCGTCTACTTGAACAGGTTGAGCGTGCTGAGGTTACAGTTACGGCGCCTGACACGGTCATTGCAGACGCGGTTTTCGTCCTTGCCTCGCGGCGGCTATACAATTTGCCGCGGCCCCAGATTCAAGCGCTACTCACACCACTGGTGCACTTGCCCCATTTCCATGTCCGGAACCGGCGGATGTTGCTTCGCGCTCTGACTATCTTCGGTGACACCACCCGGCTCGATTTTGGTGACTGTTGCATTTTGGCAGACATGGAGCAAACTGGGGCAACCCAGGTATACTCATTCGATGGCGACTTCGACGGATTCGCGGAGATTACACGGATCGAGCCTTGAGGAATTGCTTGCACGGAGCGATCTGGGTGAGCTAGCGCCTGGCAAGCATGATGAACGACTATCAACGGCAAGACCGCGAATCGTGGGGCCGGCGCACGGGACGGCGGGCGGTTGGCGCGGCGGATGCGGGCGGCAGCCGGACGCTGGCGGCGGTCGCGCACGGCGCGATTGCGTTCGGACTGTTCGGCATCGGTTTTCTGGTGTCGCTGGCGATCACCGGAGTAATCTGGCTCTACGGACGGCATTCGCCCTACCTGCGCGAGCAGGCCGACCGCGCCGGCCGCTATCAGCTGCTGGTGCTGGCGCTCAATATCCTGGTTGTGGCGCTCTGGATTGGCGGCGTCGCGCTCTTTTTCTACCTCGGTGGCTGGGGCGGCTGGGGCGATGGCGGCTGGCGCTCGATCGCGCTGACCAGCGAAGGTGTGCTGCTGCTCGTCGCCGTGCCGGTGTTCGTCGTCTGGTACTTCGGCACGATCGGCTTTGGCCTCTACGCCGCCCTGCGCGCCCTGGCCGGCCACGACTTCCGCTACCCGATTATTGACCGGCGGCGCTGACCAGCCAGCTGCCGTTCATTGAGCAGCGCCCTCCGCCGCTTCACGATGCAACTCCAGCAGCGGTGTTACCGTCTCTGCCGGCCGCCGGCCAAAGCCGCACTCCGTCGCGATACCGTACTCGGACACAACCTCTGCTGCCGCCGCCATGCGCCGCTGTGTCCCCGCCAGTCCATCCGTATAGTGGACGAGGCCGAGGTAGAGTTCCGTCTCCGGATGCAGGCGCAGGTCTTTGAGTGGGGCATAGTAGGCGGCGTCGTCCCGGTCGCGCGGCACCGGCAGGTGAATCCAGTTGACCGGCCGCGTAACCCCAGCGCAAATGGCGTTGGCGACCGCGACGAGCCGGCTGGTGTCGCGCGGCTGGACGAAGTGCTGGTGGCCGGCGTCACCGTAGCACAGGTGGTAGCCGAGTTCGACATCTGCCGGCACCTGGGCGCCGAGCCGCACGAGCCGGTCAACGATCTCGCGCTGCGGGTCTGCGAGATGGGTCGGCATGACGCCTTCCAGGATGCCGAATTCGATGGCGGTGTCCCACTGGATCGCGAGCTGGCCGTGGGGAATCGCCGCGCAGATTTCGGCCAGTTCGGCCAGCAGCCGCGCCTCGTAGGCTGGCTCGACCGCCGCGCGCGATTCCGGCGCGAGAAACGACGTGACCGGCGCGAGCGGCGTCGGCAGGCAGACCTGGAAGCGGGTGGCCGGCGCAATGACCCCAGCTTCTTTGAGTCGCGCGAATGTCGCGTAGGACGCGCGGGCGGCATCCGCGTAGCCGAGGCGGTCGAATGCAACTGTGCCGGCGGCGACATCTGGTCGGAGGCGGTAGCGGATGCGGACGCCGTAATCCTTGCC
>DASUBC010000107.1:0-2468 GCA_035763465.1 Thermomicrobiales bacterium | reverse complement strand
CGCCTTCCGGCAATACTGGGAGCAGAATGGCGGGCTGATGCGGTTTGGCTACCCGCTGACCAAGGTTTTTCTGGCCGACGGCACGCCCGTGCAATATTTCGAGCGCGCTCGCTTCGAATATCACCCGGAGAACACCCCGCCCTACGACGTCGAACTCGGCCTGTTGACCGGCTACCTGACCCAGGACCGGCATTTCCCGAAGGGCATCCCCATTACGCCGACGCCAACGCCGGCGCCACCGCCGCCCTGCCCGACAACGCCGACCGCGACGCCGACCACTACGGCGCTGGCAGCAACGGCGACTCCGACGGCGACCGCGCCAACACACACGCTACCGACACCCTGTGTACCAGTCACACCCACCACGATTGCGCCTGTCGCCACCGGGCCGGTCACGCCGACCCCGACACCGGAGCCGACGACCGTCTATTTCCCGCAGACCGGCCATAACCTCGGCGGCGCGTTCCTGCAATACTGGAAGGCTACCGGCGGCCTCGCCTCCTACGGCTATCCGATCTCCGAAGAACTCCGCGAGATCAACCAGGCCGATGGCAAGACCTACGTCGTGCAGTACTTCGAGCGCGCCCGCTTCGAACTCCACCCCGAGAACCAGCCGCCCTACAACGTGCTGCTCGGCCAGATGGGCAGGGAAACGCTCAACGGCGGCGGATGGTATCGGTGAACGCGGAACGACCCTCACCCCGCGACCCGCACGCGGGTACCCCGGCGGGCGGCACCCCTCTCCCGTGGCGACGGGAGAGGGGAAGAGGACGAGTGAGGCGGTGGCAAGGAATGAGCCAGAGAGATCGCCAGCGAGGTTGGCCTACGCTCCCCTCGCCTGCAAAGCGGGAGAGGGGGCCGGGGGGTGAGGGCCGCTCCACAATCACCCGGCCCAGTAGCCGTTGACGAATAGGTACGAGAAGAAGATAAAGAGGAAGCCGCTCAGGGTGAGCAGGGCGAAGCCGAGCAGGGGGCGGCGCGCGGCGAGCGCGAAGGCGATGGGAAGGGGAAAGAGGATCAGCGCGAAGCGGTTGATGCTCTGGGTCGAACCGGACCAGGCGGCGATGCCGAGCACCGTCAGCACAAAGAGGCCGTAGGACGCGCGCACGCGCAGGTAGAGCAGCACGCCGACCACGACACCCACCAGCAGAAAGAGCAGGTCAATTAACTCGAACGCGCCCTGCGAGGGCAGCGTCACGTTGCCCTGCGGGTAGAAGTAGTTCACCACCTGGCTGCCCCGGCCGTGCAGGAAAGCAGTCAGGAAGCGCCAGCCGTCGGGGAAGAAGGGCTGGAACCAGGAGCCGCGATACCAGCCGGTTTGCGCGGCGAAATAGACGCGATACGACCCGAAGCGCAGTTGCAAATAGGCCAGGAAGGCCAGCGCGCCGAGCGGCACGAGCGCCAGCGCCGCCAGTTGCCCCGCCAGCCGTCGCCGCGACACCCCGCGCCAGCTGCGCCCCCGCCAGTATTCCCAGAGTAACGGCACGAACACCGCCCCGCCCACCATCTTCGTCAGACCGGCCGCCAACCCCCAGAGGCCGGCAGCCCACCATTGGCCCCGCCGCGCGTGGTAGACGGCGGCGGTCATCGTCAGCAGCAGGAGCGATTCGGTGTAGATGGCGGTCAGGAAGACGGCAGTCGGAAAGATCAGGAGCAGGCCGACCGCGCGCAATGCGGTGGGCTGGTCGTAATCGAGCCGGACCAGCGCGTGCAGATAGAGCACTGCGCCGAGCAGCGCCGCGTGGACGACGAGCGCGCCCGCCAGCCGCCAGGAGGGGGCGACGAAATGCGCCAGGTGGATCAGCGCCGGCAGCAGCGGATAAAACGCGACGTTGGCCTGCTGCCCATTGCCGCCAACAGTGTATCCATCGCGCGCGATCGCCACGTACCAGCCGGCGTCCCAATGGTCGAGCGTCTGCAGGAGCAGCTCGCCAAAACTGGCCGGTGCGGGCAACAGGCCGCCCAGCCGCGCCGCCACGGCAGCAAAGAGCAGCGTCAGCAGCCGCCAGCCGAGCAGCAGGGCAAGCACGCCGGGCGAAGTACGAAGTACGAAGTACGAAGTACGCTTGGTTGTGGCCGGAGCCATAGTTTCAGCGTCGTGCTCCTGCTCGCGATGGTCAGTTGGCGCCTGATACTTCGTACTTCGTACTTCCACCTTCGTACTTCGCCTCACCCGGCCCAATAGCCGTTGACGAACAGGTACATCGTCAGGGCGGAGAGCATCAGGCCCAGCAGCGCCGCGAGATAGGCAGCGACCGGGCGGCGCGTCCAGCGGGCGAGCGCCAGATAGAGTGGCGCGAGCGCCAGCAGGTGACGTGCTATACCAGGTAAGCCGCCGAAGAACACCGCCGCCGCCACGCCGGCCAGCACAAATGCGCCATAGGAACGGCGCACGCGCCGCCAGAGCCAGAGGCCGGCGGCCACGCTGCACGCCAGCGTGCCGAAATCAATGACCTCGTGTACGCGCA